>JBKJKS010000420.1:0-9677 GCA_046597295.1 Saprospiraceae bacterium | reverse complement strand
TACTTGGCCTATCCTCAAAATGTGGGCTTCAAAAACGGTTTGGCGATTTCTTATTTTAAACTTGGGGAATTCAGCCGAGATCAATTGAATGACCGAACCAAAGCCAAAGCATATTTCCGGGAAGCCGAAGTACTCTGGAAAGAATTGGCGCGAGATGCGCCGCAGTATGTTCAATTCCAGCAATTTTTGGCGAGCGTGCAGAAAGAGTTAAAAGGTTTAGAATGAACCAAAGGCCGAATACCAGAAATGGAAAGACCAACCCTTCGGCGAACAGGGCCTGGCCACCTACGGCGACGCTTTCCTGGATGATCTGCTTACCTTTGAAAAAAAGGGCCTTATTCCGCCTGAACATACGGCAGCCGTAGCGGCGGTGCGGAAGATGCTGGCGAGGCGGTGACTGCCAGCACTTGGTCCAATGGAAAAGCATTATCCTGCGTGATTTGGATAGTCGCCATGTGTAAAATTTTTACAAAAATAGGGACTATTAAGATGAGGTGTACCCGCTCACTTCTTCGCCACCGGCTCTCCGCTCCGTACCACTTGCAACGCCTTTTCCACCGCCGGATCATCGTCATTCAGTACTTTATACATCCCTACTTCCTTGAACAGTACTTTGGCCAACCGGGCTTTCAGGTGCAGTTTTAATTCCGTCCGGCTGGGGGCCAGCTGGGCGGGCACGCGCGGCACCCCCTGTTTCTCCCCATAAGCCACCAGTTCTTCCAGCAGCGCGTCGGACACGGTGAACGATTGCACGAAATCCTCCAGATCGGCGGGTAGGGTCGTGCGGTCGCGGTTTTCCATCCAGCGGGCAATGAACTGGGGGATGAAGCCCCGCACTTTCTGGAAGTACGGATTGGCAAAAGAGGTGTCAATTGGGATAAACACATCGGGCGTGATGCCCCCGCCGCCGAAGACAATGCGGCTCTGGCCGGTGTAGTATTTGGTGGTATCGGCCAGTTTAATGCGGGCCGGATCGGAGAGTTCGCCGTTTTTAAGGCGCCGCTCGCTTTCCCGGTTATAGTCGGGGTCGTGCTTATAATCGCGCTGAATACTGCGGCCGCTGGGTGTGTAGTAGCGGGCGATGGTCAGGCGCAGGGCGCCGCCGTCGTGCAGGTCATACTGCTCCTGCACCAGTCCCTTGCCAAAGGAGCGGCGCCCGATGATCCAGCCGCGGTCCCAGTCCTGGATGGCGCCGGCCACGATCTCGCTGGCGGAGGCAGAATTCTCGTCGATCAGCACCGCCACGTTCTGGATGTTGAAGCGGGCCCGCCCGTTGCTCTTGTATTCCTTTGGTTCGTCGGTCCTGCCCTTGGTGTACACCAGCAGCTTACCGTCCGGAAAAAACTGGCTGAGCATTTCGGTAGCGCCCTGCAGGTAACCACCAGGATTGCCGCGCAGATCGAGCACAAGGTGCTGCATGCCCTGGTCTTCCACCAGCCGGCGCAGGTTTTCCATAAATTCTTCCTGCGTATTGGCGCTGAACCGGTTGACCTTGATGTAGCCCGTGCGGTCGTCGAGCATGTAGGCCACGTCCACGCTGTGCATGGCGATCATGTCGCGGGTGACCAGGAATTCGCGTTCCACTTTTTCCTGGCCGCGGATGATACCCAGCCGTACCTGTGTGCCTTTTTTATCGCGCAACAGCCGGTAGATCTTGCCATTGTCCACCTTCACGCCGGCGACCAGCGAGTCGCCGATGCGCACCAGCCGGTCGCCCGGCAGGATACCGGCCGCCTCGGAAGGGCCGCCGACGAGGGGGGTCACCACCTGGATGGTGTCATCGACCATGATAAATTCGATCCCGACGCCTTCGAAACCACCATTCATATCGTCCTCCACCGCCTGCACTTCGTCGGGCGTGATGTACACCGAGTGCGGATCGAGTTGCTGCAGCAAATGATCGATGGCACCGGTTTTCAGCGCCGTCACGTCGACGGTGTCCACATATTTCTCCTGAATGTAGCGGATAATCTCATCCAGCGCGCCGGAAACCGGGCCGGCAGAGGAGCTGGGGAAAAAACGGATATCGCGATCGTGGTGCGGCAGCAGCTGGCCGATAAACATGCCGACCGCCAGGGTAACCGCGAGTAAAAGGGGCAGGCGTACCTGCAGCTTGGGTTCTATCATTGCAGTGTTTGGTAGTGATTGAGCGGGGCGCTGAAGGATGTAAAATGAGGTAAGGATCGGCGAGGTCTGTTTCCGGCTTCGTTTATAAACATTTCACTTTGTGAATAATACAACAATGAATACACCGGATGTTGGCCATGGTAGCCAAAACTTTCAAAAATTGTGGCTGTTTTAAAAAAACTCCCCTTTTTTTCCAATTTTTTCAACCCCATCGCCGTTTTGCCTCCTGTTCACCAAAATCAAATCTTAACTCCCCCTCCGATTAAATGGAAAATCCGGAAATTGACCATTTGGATAAACAGATCCTGGCCCGACTCATCGAGGACGGCAAAGCGCCTTACACCGACCTCGCCAAACAACTTTTCGTTTCAAGCGGTACCATCCACGTCCGCATGAAGAAAATGGAGCAAATGGGTATCGTCCGCGGCTCCAGCTTGCTGGTCGATTATCACAAGCTCGGCTACGACGTCACGGCTTTTCTCGGGATTTATCTCGACAAAAGCTCCCTGTACGATGAAGTGGCCGAACGACTGAAAGCTATACCGGAGATCGTGGAGGCGAACTACACCACCGGCCTGTACAGCATTTTCGCGCGGATTGTCTGCAAAGATACGAATCACCTCCGCCTCGTCCTGCACGATAAAATTCAGAAAATTCAGGGCATCCAGCGGACGGAAACCTTCATTTCGCTGGAGCAAAGCATTAACCGGTCCGTCAATTTTCTGGAAGCGGATCCCGGGTGAGTAGGCTTCAACAGGAAAGGCCCCCGATCTGTGGAGATCGAGGGCCTTTTTATGCCTTCACTAAACACGTCAATCCGTTTAGTGCTTCAGCGTCACGTCGCCTTTGTACAGCACCGTTTCGCCATCAATGAATTCGATTTCCGCATAGTACACGTAGACCGCCGGTGTCGTGGTTTTGCCCCGCACTTTGCCGTTCCAGCCGGAAGCGGCATCATTCGGGAGAAAGTCGAAATACTCGTGCACGATCTCTCCCCAGCGGTCGAATACCTGGAAGGACTTGATGCGCACAACGTCTTCGCCACCGAAGATCATGAACAGGCTGTTATCGGTTGATTCCGGATCGAAAATATTGGGAATGAACACAAACCGCGTTTTATCCACGATCACGTTCCGGTCGTCCGAGGCTTTGCAGCCGTTATCATCGACGACGACCGCCCGGTAGCGGAAAGAATAGGTCGGCAGGAAGGTCAGCGAATCGAGCAGATCGGCGGGTGTAATAACCAGGCTGCTGATCCGGCTGGTATCGTTGACGATGTTATCCAGCGACAGGGTAATCATCTGACCAAGGTGAATGGTCGTATCCGGACCCAGATTGACGATAAGTTCTTCCGGCTCAAAGATGGTATCGCTGGTCAGGTATTCGCAGCCATTGGCATCCTGGATCAGGATGGTGTGAATGCCGGGTGGCAGCGAACTGAAGCTTGGAGTGGAAGTAAACGGCAGATTATCGATCGAAAACAGGAGCGGAGCAGTACCGCCGACGACAGAATCGACGGCAATGGAGCCATTGGTGTCACCGAAGCAGGAAACATCGCGCACCTGCAGCACCGCTGCCGACGGCGTCGACGGATCGGCCACCACATCCAGGGAACTCGTCGTTACGCAGCCATTGCTGTTATCCGTCACCATCAGTACATAGTTAGCCGCTGCACTCACCTGCGGGGTGGGTGTATTCGCCCCCGAGACAATATTGCCGTCCACGGTGCTCCAGACAAAGCCGTAATTGCCTGCCGGTTGTACACTGGCGCTCAAGCCGACCTGTGTGGTCGTACAGTTGAGTTGGGCCGGGACAGAGAGCGTCACGTTTGGTCCGTCGGTATCAGCCAGTACATCCGTCCCCGAGGGGGTCGAACAACCGTTAGGAGCAGTCGCGACGACGGAGTAAGCGCCGGGCAAGGTGACCGTCGGGTTTTGCAGGGTGGACGTAAATCCACCGGGGCCGCTCCAGTTCCAGGTGACGGGCACCGTAGAAGTGGCCATCAGCGTCACGGAGCTGTCTTTACAGGAAACAGTACCACCAGTAATCGTCAATTGCGGCAGGCTGGCGTCGGGCACCACGTTAACCGTGGATGTCTTGGTACAGCCGTTGGCAGCCGTTACCAGTATGGTATACGCCCCGGTCAGCGTTACGCTCGGATTGGGAATGGTAGAAGTGAATCCGCCCGGACCATTCCAGAGATAGCTGACGTTGGTAGTGGTCGAAGTTGCCAGAATACTGCCGGTCGGTACGGTACAGGTAAGCGTATCGCCCTGCGCCGCTACGTTTGGCAGCGCTACATCCTGCGCGACAACAATATCAAAAGTCGAGGTACAACCGCTGACCGCAGTAGCGGTGACCGTGTAACTACCTTGCAGGCCCACTGTCGGATCTTCCTGCGTCATGTTGGCCGCCGTAATATCGGGACCGACCCAGGAGAAGGTGACGTTGGGGGTGGTGGTTTCTGCGTTCAACACGACCGATTTCAGGACGCACGTCAACGTATCAGTGGTGACGATGATGTCCGGTACGGTCGGGTCCTGGGTTACTGTAGCAGTAGCGGAATCGGTACAGCCATTTGCATTGGATGTGACCACGACCACGTAGGCGCCCGGGTTGGTGACACTTGGATTCTGTTGGGTGGAGGTAAATCCGCCGGGTCCGGTCCAGGCGTAGGTCACCCCGGTCGTGGTGGTCGA
Organism: Saprospiraceae bacterium; assembly: GCA_046597295.1. Classification (GTDB taxonomy): domain Bacteria; phylum Bacteroidota; class Bacteroidia; order Chitinophagales; family Saprospiraceae; genus M3007. Next base: position 4,851 of record JBKJKS010000420.1, on the reverse strand, counting down.
AGCGTCCAGGGAAATGCTGGTGCTGGTGCAGTTCAGCAGGCCGCCGGTAGCGGTTATGGCTTGTGGCGTTTGAATATCCTGGGTGATGGTTACCGACGGCTGCACTTTACAACCGTTGGCCGTGTTGATCACCGTGTAGGTATAGGTGTCCGGCACCGTTACCTGAATACTCGGTTGGGTAGAAGTGAAGCCGGTAGTACTTGTCCAGGTTGCAGTAAAGCCTGAAGCAGGGGATGTGATCGTCCCCGTTAAGGTCAGGGTGTCGTTTTTACAGGTCAGCGTCTCGGGAGGGGACAGCGTGACCTGTGGCGCATTATTATTTTCCTCTACGAGTGCCGTAGCCGAAGAGGTACAGGCATTTTGACTGGTGACGGTCAGGATATAGGTTCCGGGTACCGTGGCATTGCTGGGGTTCTGCTGGGTGGAGGTAAATCCGCCCGGTCCGGTCCACATATAGCTTACGCCGGAAGTCGTTGAACTGCCGGTCAAAGTCGCATTGCCCGAAATACAGTCCAGCGTGTCACCGACCGTACTTACGTTGGGCAACACAATATCCTGGCTGACGCCTACAGTATCCACGGAGCTACAACCAGTACTGGTGGCGGTTATCGTCACGGAATAGTTGCCGGGCATCGTAGCAGTCGGGTTTTGCAGCGTAGAAGTAAATCCGCCCGGACCCGTCCAAGCATACGTAACATTGGTCGCCGACGTGCTGCCCTGCAGGGTGGTGCTTAGATCGTCGCAGTCCAGGTCATTGGTGGAGGCGGCCATGGCGCCGGGCAACAAGGCATCCAGCGTGACAGTGGTCGTAGCGGAAGCCGTGCAACCATTACTACCGGTGACGGTCAGAATATAGGTGCCATCCAGGGTTACGCTGGGGTCGGCTTGCGTGGAGGTGAACCCACCGGGCCCCGTCCAGGCAAACTCCGCATTGGGCGTCGTCGACCCACCATTCAGATTCAAGGAAGTGGTGGTGCAGGTCAGCATGCCGCCTTGGGCGGTAGCATTGGGCAGTGCTATATTCTCATTCACGGTCACTTGCTGTTCGGTCGTACATCCGTTCGCAGAGGTAGCCAGCAAGGTATAAATACCGGCAGCGGTCACGGCAGGATCCTCCAGGCTGGAAGTAAAGGCGCCTGGTCCCGTCCAGGCCAGGGTCTGCACCGGCGAAGTCGGATTGGTAACGGTCGCCTGAATATCTACGGACGTTAGTGCGCAGGTCAGGGCGGTGGGCGCGGACAATTGCAGGGTCGGGCTTTCCGTATCTTGCACCACCACAGCGGATGCCGTGCTGGTACAACCGTTCGGTCCGGTGATGGTCACCGTGTAAGTACCGTCGGCGCCGACAGTTGTAGTAGCAGTCGTCGCACTGAAACTTCCCGGGCCACTCCACAAATAGCTGACACCCGTAGTCGTCGAGGTGCTGGAAATCTGGACCTGCGGATTGGTACAGTCGATAGTTGCGCCTTGCGCCGTCGCGCCGGGTGCGGCAATATCCTGGGTCACCGTCACCGTGGCGGCATCGGTGCAGCCATTGGCAGCGGTTACCGTAACGGTGTAATCGCCCAGTACAGTGACGGTCACGTTTTGTGTGTTGGCGCTAAAGCCGCCCGGGCCACTCCACATATAGCTGCCCGGCAGGGTCGAACTGCCGTTCAGTTGGATAGAAGTCGTTGTACAGGTCAGGTTGCCGGTGGTTGCTGCGGCGGTCGGGGCACTGGTATTGGCCAGCAGCTGGGTAGTGGTGCTGCTGGTACAGCCATTGCTCATATCCGTCACCAGCAGGGTGTAGGTACCAGCATCGGTGGCCACGGGATTTTGCAGGCTGGACATGAATCCGCCCGGGCCCGTCCAGGACCAACTGACGTCGGTTGCGGTGGCCGTTCCCATCAGCGTGAAATTCGGATTGGTACAAGTGAGCGTACCGCCGGTCGCCGTGGCGCCGGGCTGGGTATTGTCTAATACAATGACCGCAGTGGCCTGGGCCGTACAGCCGTTGGCCGGGTTATTCACCGTGAGCGTATACGTGCCGGCTACCGTGACGGTGGGCATAAATACACTAGAAGTAAATCCACCCGGTCCTGTCCAGGAAGGCGTCGTGCCTGCCGTGGAGGACGCCCCGTTGAGCACCAGGGAAGCGACATTACAGTTCAGGGTGCCACCGCTGGCCGTGGCATTGGGCACGTTCGCATCCGGTACCACCGATGCTGTTGCCGTTGCCGTACATCCGTTCGGGCCTCTGACCGTCAGCGTATAGGTGCCGGTGGCGTTCACGGTCGGATTTTGCTGCGTGGACGTAAATCCGCCGGGACCGGCCCAGGCATAGGTGGCGCCGGTGGTGGTGGAATTGCCATTAATGGTGACGGTCGAAGAAGCGCAACTGATCGTTGCGCCGGTAGCCGAAGCATTCGGCACCGCAAAATCACCGGTGACGACGGCGGTGGAACTCGAAGTACAGCCGTTCGGTCCGGTGACGGTCAGCACATAGCTGCCGACCGCGCTGACGGAGGGATTTTGTAGGGTGGAAGTAAAGGGGGCTGGTCCGGTCCAGGCAAAGGTTGCGCCCGTGGTCGTTGAAGTACCCATGATGGTTGCCGACTGGGTAGTACAACTCAGGGCGGCGCCGGTAGAACCGACGTTCGGCGCGGTGGTGTTACCCATCACGGTTACCGAGGCCGTGCTGGTACAACCGTTCGCTCCGCCGGTGACCGTGACGGTATAAGTGCCTGCCGTGCCGACCGATGGACTGGCTACCGGCGGAACGGTCACCGGACCGCTCCAGGCATAGGTCGGGTTAGTCGCCGGCGTACTGGCGGTGATGGTTACGTTCGGGGTCTGGCAGCTGATGGCCCCGGCCACGGTCGCCGTGGCGGTGGGGGGTGTATTGTTCAGCGTAACGACTGCCGTCGCGGTCTTGGTGCACATATTGGCCGGGTTGGTCACCGTGACGGTGTAGGTGCCGGCGGCCGTTGCCGGCGGTGCGGGCATGGCGCCGGTGCCGGTATAGCCGCCGGGACCGGACCAGCTATAGGTCGGATTGGTGGCATTGCTCGTTGCGCTCAGGGTCAGCGAAGTGGTTGCGCAGGTCAGGGTGCCTCCGGTTGCGGTGGCGGTCGGCGGAGTGGTATTGCCGCCCACCGTGATCGACGAATTACCGACACAGCCGTTGGCCCCGCTGGTCACGGTGACCGAGTAGGTGCCGGGAACCGTAACGCTTGGGTTGGCCGAAGCAGACGTAAATCCACCCGGGCCCATCCATTGATAAGTAGGGTTAGGGGCATTGGTGATGACACCCACCGAAACGTTGGTGCTACCGCAACCCAGGGTGCCATTGGTCGTAGCCGTGGCAGTGGGGGCAGTCGTATTGGCGGTGATCACGATCGTGTCCGCTTGGGAGCAAGTCACTCCCCCCTGCTGTTGGGTGGAGACCAGGATGATGGTACCGGGCTGCGTGATCGTTACGCTGTTAGCGTTCGCCGCCAGGATCATCCCGCTCAGCGTTTTCCATAGTTTGACGGTGTTTGGTGCCGAGGCCGCCGATTCCAGTAAAATGCTGGTGGTCACGCAGGACAGGGAGCCGCCACCCAGAATCTGGGCGATCGGGTCGAGGACCGTTAATTGAAAAGTGACCAGACTGTCGCAGCCCTGAAAGGAGGTACACATTTGCGAGACCTGACCGGTTTCGCAGAACTGTTCGCCGCAGACCGTGATGCAAGTACCGACACAAACCGTCTTCGGGGTTTGCTGGGTGATGATGGGTGGTTTGATCACTACCATTTGTTGCACCACGCTGTCACAACCCTGAAAGGAAGAATAGGTATTGGAATAATTACCTGATACGTTTACATCTGTGCCCCACGGCAGTTGGTAAGGCGCGTCTTCGTTACAGACGGTTACTTTTGGCAAAGTAGTCGGGGGAATAGGTACGACCTGCACGCTCCGGCAAGCGGTGCCGCCCTGAAAGCACGAGTTGGCCGCCTGTACGCAGACATCACCGCCCGTATTACCAAAAGTCACCTGCACGGTACTGCCACCTGGCGCATCGAATGTTGCACCCGAGGGTTCTCCATTGACCAGGGCGCCCGGCGGGACCGACCAGGTATATCCACCGGCATTCATTACATTGGGCACCGAGTAGGTGACCGTTGCACCGGGGCAAACTTTGGTCGGGCCGGCCAAAGCACCGACGGGGCCCAGTGGCTGTGCTTGTACCGCATTAGGGGGGGATACACTGATGGCAATGTCGCATTGGTCGCCGCTATAGCCATCGATCAGCAAATAGTAGTTGGTACCGGGTACGAGTGGAGCGGTGATGACGGTAGGTACGTTTCCATTGCCGGCATTACCACCGTTGCAGGCAATAAAGCTCTCGCCGCAACCGCCATAAAGCGCCACCTGTACCCCGTTTCCGCCGGTACAGTTGGACGGAGTCACGGTGAAAGTAGCATTATTGGCGCCGGCGATAAACCCGATCCACTGGTCATTCTGGATCATACTACAGAAACTGGGTACGCTACCCGGAGCGAAATTCGCCGTCGTACCGGTATAACCATTGAAATCGCAGGAAATACAGGCGCTTTGGCAATCTTCGGCCGGTTCGGTACCACTGCCGCAAGGGGGTGGCAACTGCGCCTGGACTTGAAAAGCTGCGACGAGCAGCACACACAGAAAGAGTAGTCTTTTCACCATAACTGGCAATTTTGCAAACAAAAATGTTCGGGTTGTTAGCACTGTGTACCATTACACAGCGCTCGTGTTTATGAAAATGGTCGGTAGAAAGATTGTTTCGGTACAGATTCCATGCACGTAAAAAACGCTGCTTCCATCTATAGAATCACGTTTACATTACTG
>JBKJKS010000391.1:0-10275 GCA_046597295.1 Saprospiraceae bacterium | reverse complement strand
GTGCGCGCCTGCTGCCGGTTAAGCGGCTGCAGCTGGTAACGGCTGCGCAGGATGCCCGGGATAAGTGGACTGATGTTGTCCAGCAGATGTAAAAAGTCGGAGCGGATGGAAATAACTACACGCAGCTCGGGCTGGCGTTCCCACCAGTGCATCAGCTCTGGGCTTAGGAGGGAATCGGTTTGCAAACCGGCCAGCAGATTGGCCCGGATGGCTTCCGGCACCGATTCATTGACCAGATCGGCCAAATCCAGCAGAAACTGATGGCGACTGGCCTCGCTATGGGCCAGGGTGAAGACTTCCTCGAATTGATCGAAGATCAGCACCGGGGTGGCGGGCAGGCCATCGAGATCGAATTCGAGGCGTTTCATTTGTTCCCACAGCGTCTGCCGGAGGCCGGGGCGCAGGCCGGTGACATCGCGGTTACCCACCTGCGGACTTTTGTCCAGCACCTCGCCGAGGGTGTCCACCAGTGGCGCATCGGTTTTATCGACCCGCAGGAAAATGGGCAGAAAGTCCTGGTCTTCCAGCTGGGGCGCTACGCCGGCCTGGAGCATGGAGGTTTTGCCAATGCCCGATTTAGCGAACAGCACCACCAGCCGTTCGCGCACAATGAGGTTGGTGAGGCGTTGCCCATCTTCCCGGCGTCCGTGAAACACGGCGCTCTGGTTGCGGTCGAAGGGCTTGAGTCCCGGATAACGACGCGGCAGGTTGACGGCAGCGGGCTTGCTCATCCGGCGGGGGTTTCGATGTATTTTTTCAAGGTGTCGGCAATGTCCGCGAACATTTTTTCCTCCTGGCCATTCCCAAACACGGGCTGGCCCTTCAATGGGCGGGTGGTTTTGAGCGCGCCGACCGCGGTGCCCTCCAGGCCGATAAAGCGGAGCAGCACCGGCATGACCAGGAAGCGTCCCCGCGGATTGTTGCGCTGCACGATCTCGTCGAGCAGGGGCAGGGCCGGATTGGACGTTTCAAAAAAGTCGGCGCTGATGAGCGGTAGCACGATCTGGCATTCGTCCAGTTTCCGGCGCAGCCAGGCCGTCACGTCGCCCTGGCCGACGGCATCGGCCAGCGTCCAGCAGCGCACTTTGAGCGGTTTCAGGTAGCGCAGCAGGGCCTGGCAGCCGGCATCGTCTTTAGCTTCGTTGTGCAGGAGGAGCACGTCGGCCAGGGTCGCCGAGGCGCCGGGCTGGGCCGCCGTATCGTCGCCGAGCTGCTTTTTGAGGTTGACAACGAAGGTTTCCAGGTCCACGTTCGGAAACTCCATGCTGAACTCGCCCTGGAAAAAAATGCGGTCCAGGGAGTTGGTCGTTGGCGCGCCGCGCAGCGGGTAGGCGAAGGGCTTGATGTTGCTGCGGGCGTTTTTAAACAACTCGTCGAGCAGGATCTTCAGGGTCCAGTCCTCGTAGTCGAAACCCAGGAACAGGTAGAACCGCGGCACGTTGAAGGCGGCCAGCAGGCTTTCCGGCAGCCGCTCGTGCTGGGCGCCGGTGATCTTGTTGACGAAGGTCAGCTGGTCCTTATTGGTCAGCACCAGGGACGACGGGTCTTTTTTGTAAAAGCCGAACAGGTTGTAGATTAGCGGCGGCGGATCGTCCTTGAAATCGAACAGCGGATCGCGCTCCGGCTGGCGGAAGTGATAATACTCGAAACGGTAGGGCGTCAGCGCATTGGCGTAGTAGCGGACGAAAAAGTCGTCGGGCGTAGTGTTGATGATGATCTTGAAGGGCAGGTCGGCCAGCTGTTCCAGGGCCGGGTGGAGCTGGGCGGTCCGTTCGGCATCCTCGTAGAACTTCTGGACCTTCCCCATGATCATGGTGTCGGCCAGGTTGTCCCGGTTGCGGTTGCGGAGCATGCTGGTCACGTGCACCAGGGAGTTGGCTTCGGCGGTTGGCAGATCGAAGCCATATTCCCGGGCCAGGTGGTTGGCGCAGAGTTCGTTCAGTGACCGCCATTCGTCCCCCTGCCGGACGCTGAGCGCACCGGGGCCCAAGAACAGCACGCACATACCGTCCCGGATCTGTTGGGCGATGCTTTTGTAGACGAAATCGGGCAGATCGCCCTGATTTGCCCTGGCTTGGCTGGTGTCCGTTGGCATGAGTGTCGTATGGGTTTCGGGGCCATCGAATGGCCAAAGGTAGAAACGGAGAGGTGTTTATTTCCAGAAAATAAAGCCTTCATCCTTTATCTACCAAAATCGAACCAGCTTATAATTCCAGGGGCTCTACGTCCTCCTGGCGGAGTCCGCCAGGGGGCGTTAGGGGCTGGCGGAGTTTTTTGCCGGGCAGGTGAGGGGGTTTAAGGTGATCGTTATGTCGGTGTTGGCGCCTTTGTGGGGATCGGTGGTGAGGTTGACGTTGCTATCAGTGCTGTAACTAAGGCCTTGTGCTCTGGCCAGCGGATCCACGGTGGCATCTACTATTTTTTGCAGGCGGTGCGTGGTGCTGTGGTTATGAGAATTTATCTTTTAGAAAGCCGAATTCTCAAATGTAGGAACAGTATACAGTACTACACGATGAAGTTTCTCACCCGTAAATATTAGAAACCATACATCCTGAATACCTCCATTTGGTTTAGATGCTGAAATCATGAGGTTTCTAACGCCACCACTTCCACCTAATAATCTACCTGATTCAGGAAAAACTCGCTGAATATCAATCCCCTGCATCCCTTTTTTTAAAGTAATTTTAGGATGTACTAATTCAACATTTGTGCTTTCAAAATCTATAGTATTAACAATTACTTTATCCTCAAAGCTTTCAAACACAGTATTGCCATAGATTAAATAATATGCCTTTTTTGGTTCTCCCATTTGCATGAGGTACAGATTACTCCGATTAATTGTAATAGGCAGTATTTTATCAGGTTTTCCCAGTAAAGCATACAAGTTTTCCTTAGTGGTAACAACAGGTAGTGTGCCGTTAAGCAAAATAGAATCAAACGACAAATACTCTTGATTCCATTTTTTCAGAATAATGGCCTCATAATTATTATTTTTGTTCAAGGAATTGCCAACGGGCAAAACAGGCTTCTGCGGTTTATTTTCACACGCAAAGACCGCAAAAATTAATAATAGAAAGAACATCTTTTTCATAAGAACAAGATTTTAATTTCCAAATGGATCTTCCTCTAAACTTTTAAAGTAAAATTTGGGTGCTGCACGGCTAATGTATGGAGGCATGAGAGTTGAAAATCAAACTGCTGTGTAAATTCACAAGGTCAAATGGTCAATTTTAACAAGTACTTGAAACCAATTTCTCGTTGAGGGTTAGAAAATACCCGCTGAAAATGGCTTCCAAAAATGCAACTTGTTGAAAACCAGCATCATTTTTCCATACATTAGTCGTGTAGCACCCATTTTTATCAAAGTATTTATGCCACTCGCCACAACAATATATGCGCCAAACATTATTCTTAACTTCAAAGGTATCAGTGTAGATAGATTGATTGCCATTTTTCATTACTAACCTAGTTTTTTCAATAAAGATGTTCGAATTGATGTACTTTCTAACTATTTGACGACTTGCGCAATCGTTTCCCATAAATTCCAAGTAGCTAATCCTGTTCGCATTGCAGGAGATGGTAATGACTGCTAACACTAACCTAGCACTTATTACAGGCACAAATAATAATTTATTGCTAAGGTTCTTCATATCAGACTACTGGACATTTTGATTTTAGACATTAGATTTGGGCCCAGCAAAGGCTTGATGTTCAATCTTTTCCGTAAATCTGTCCAATGTCCAACGTCAAAATGTCCAGTAGTCTGCTCCCAATCACATTTCCTCCGGCCCTTCACCCACCCAGTCCTGCTGCACATACCCTTCGTCGCAGTACTCCGCCAGATCACGTTCAATGAAAGCGCGTACGTCGTGAATGATTTCGCCCGGATACAAGAGGTGCACGTTCGGGCCGGCATCGAGGGTGAAATACACCGGATGGCCCGTCGCGGCGCGGTACGCCCAGACCTTTTCGATGATGGTCAGCGTGTGGGGATGCATCAGTAAATAGGCGGGATTACTGCTCATCATCAGGGCGTGGAGGGTGAGCGCCTCGTCCTCGGCTATTTTTCCGAAGGTCGCCAGATCACCGCTGCGCAGCGCTTCCAGGAGCTGGGCCAGCCGGGTGCGGGCCTGGGCGTAGCGCACGTCGGCGTAGGGATGGCCATCCATCAGCAGGTGGCCGTCGCGGCTCGACACCGATTTTTCGGCCTGGCTGACGATGAGGATGTCGTCGTGAAAGTCTTTGAAAGCTGCGTGGATCTGGTCGCCCATGGGCACGGCAAAGTCATTGGAGGAACCGGCCACCAGCGGCGTTTCGCCCCACAGCGCCGCATGCGGGAAAATACTGCGGCAGGCGCTGCCGCTGCCCAGCCGGGCCAGGTAGGAAGCCTTGCGGTCGTACTCCGCCGGGTCCTGCAGGGTGCCGAAGAGCACGTCTTCGAGCGAACACAGGCAGAGCGCCAGGGCCGACATGCCGCTGGCCGAGGAAGCAATACCCGCCGAGTGGGGAAAAGAGTTGCCGGTGTGCACGGTCAGCTGCAGTTGTTTCAAAAAGGGGAAAACGGGCAGCAAACTGGTCAGGTAGGCCAGCACTTTGGTCTTGAAAGCCTCGTTTTCCTCCCCCTTGAAGAAAAATTCCAGGTCGATGCCCGCCCCGGTACCGTCCTCTTTAAAAGCATACTCCAGCTGCGTATCGGTGCAGGAGGCGGCCAGCGTCAGGCTCAGCGAGGGATTGCGCGGCAGTTGCTGGCCGTATTTGCCCCAGTATTTGATGATGGCAATGTTGCTGGGGCTGCGCCAGGTGATGGTACCCGCTTCCAGCGGGGTGGAGGAATCGAGGAGGAGGCGTGGATTTTCGTACATGGCAGTGCATCCGCCCACTTCAATGACGGCTTGTTTTAAATTTAAAATAAAGGGCAAACAAGGTGTAGCATGGACTACCACGACGGCACGACGGCACGACGCATAAAATTTTGATGGTAAGTATGCGTCGTGTCCCGTTGTGCCGTCGTGGTAAAACCTACTTCCACCACCACCCGGCCCGCAAAGAAAGAGAAAGCCCGGGAAACCGGTGTACGGGTTTCGCCAGGGAATTCTACTTTTGCACGTTTAGAAATCCACTCACCACGCAACCATGCAGCAAACCACCCTCCAGCGCGTCTGGCAAAGAATCCGGCGTTTCGGTTTCGAGCTCTACGCTTTTTTCACCGCCCCTTTCGTGGCCAAGAACCTGTTGAGCATGATCGGGCTGCTCAGCGGGCTACTGCTGCTCACCTTCTGGTGGCTGCAGTGCTACACCAACCACGGCGAGAGTTTGCAGGTGCCCAGTTACGTGGGTATGAGTTACCGCGAAGCGGCCCGCAAAGCCGGCTCGCGCGATTTCGCCGTGGCGGTCAGCGATTCGCTGTATGTGCCGGGCAAGCCGCCGGGCGAGGTGCTCAGTCAGAACCCGCGCCCGGAAAGCCGGGTCAAGGAAGGCCGTACCATTTACTTTACGGTGGCCAAAAACAACCCCGACCTGATCAAACTGCCCGAACTGAGCGGCGGCGACGACTACGAGATCTACAGCCGCAAGCTTACCCGCCTCGGCCTGAAACCCCGTATCCTGGCCCGCGTCGCCGACCCGAAACTCGATCCCAACACCATCACGGCGGTGCTGTACCGCGGCGACACCATCACCCGGAAAATACCGCGCGGCTTTACCGTGGAAATGGGCGGCACCGTCGATTTCATCGTCAGCGAAGAGGTGACGCTCACCGTCAACATCCCCGACTGCACCTGCCAGGCCCTCGATGCCGCCCGCTTCCTGATCCAGGCCAGCAACCTCAGCGTCGGCTCCATCATCAAGGACGGCACCGTCACCGACGAGCAGAACGCCTACGTCTATCGCCAGACCCCCCGCTTTGATCCCAACGGTACCATGCGGGTCGGCGAGCAAGTGGACCTGTACCTCACCCAGCAAAAGCCCAAGAACTGCGAAGGGCAGCAAAACTAAACTCACTTTTCACATGGATATCACTGTACAGGAACTCCGTCAAAAACTCGAATCCGGCGAGCAATTCGTCTTCATCGACGTGCGTGAACCCTGGGAGCACGACGAATTTAATATCGGCGCCCGGCTAATACCACTGAACACGCTGCTCAACTCCATGTACGAACTCGACGATCACAAAGACGAAGAGGTCGTGCTGCACTGCCGCTCCGGCGCCCGCTCCGGCATGGCCCAGGGCATGCTGCAGGCCAATGGATTTACCAATGTGCGTAACCTCACCGGCGGCATCCTGGCCTGGGAGGCGGCCTTTGGCAAGACCAAAGTGTAAGGGCAGGATGCGTAGTAGGTACCCCTGGATCAGGTTCTCCGCATTTAAAAAATTGTTATGTCATTTGCTGGGCATGCCCGTCGTACGCGTCTATCCTTGGAACCACGGTCCGTGGTAAGGGGCGGGCCGGGCTTTGGTCGGCGGCGTGGCTTTCCGCTGCCCGGGTGCTGGATACTGCTGGTCTGGCTGGCCGGCTGTTCCGTACCCCGTACGGAAGCCTATTTTCCCGAAAACATCGCGCCGCCGCCGGCGACCAGGCTGGCCGCCACCGTCCCGCGCTGCACCGACTGGAAGGGCTATGTGCCCGATACCCTGCACCCGGAGTATTTGCCGATGCGCTACCTGCGGGTCAATTTTCACGTGCTCGACAGCCGTGACAGCAGCCATAATTTCCGGGCCGCCGAAGCCCGGGTGTATTGCACCCGCCTGCTGGCTGCTGCCAATGCGGCTTTGGATACGAACATCCGCAATTGGCGCTCCCCCGATGGCACGGCCATCCTGCCCAAGGGTTACCGCTATGTGCTGACGCCGCAACCGGGTGACGACGGCTTTTATTTTCATTACGACGATGATTTGTACGGGTATGTCTCTTCGGGGCTGCACCAGAACAACTACAGCTACGACGTGATCAAAAAATACCGGGTCGGCAGCGACACGATTTTCAACGTGTTTCTGCTGGTGCACCCCGACGACAGCATCCGCTCCAAGACCTACCGGGCCAATGGTCAGGGCATTGCGCTCGGCACAGCGCTCAAAATGGCGGGGGTGTACGAAAGCAAGGGCCAGCCGGAAAACTTCGTCGGTTTGTTCAACCACGAGATCGGCCACCTGCTCGGTCTGAACCACGCCTGGACGGAGGATGGCTGCCCCGACACCGACAACCACCCCAACCGCTGCTGGACCTGGACCGAAACCGGCCCCTGCCGCGACAAGGCCACCAACAACATGATGGATTACAATGCCTACCAGATCGCCCTCACGCCGGCCCAGATCGGGCACGTGCAGGCCACCTTTGCCACGGATAAGGGTGCGGCGCGCCGTTGCCTGCTGCCCACCTGGTGCCTGCGCCGTCCCGAGCGCGATCTGGTTATCCGCGATTCGGTACACTGGTCGGGCGCCCGCGACCTGGAGGGCAACCTGACCATCGCGGCGGGTGGCGCCCTGCGGCTCAGCTGCCGGTTGTCGGTGCCGGGCGGCGGACGCATCACCGTGCAGCCCGGTGGTCGCCTCTGGCTGGATGGGGCCTGGCTGCACAATGCCTGCGGCCAGTCCTGGGCCGGCATTTTTCTGGAAAAAAAGGGCGAAGCCAGCGGCAAGGTCTACACCCTGAAGCCATTACGCCTGGAAAATGGACCCCTCGCGCCGGAAAAATGAAAAACCCGACCTGGAAATGGATAGCGTCGTTGGGATCGGAACGAGGCTGGCTGCTGGTCTTTCTGGCCGTTGCCCTGGCCGTTTTCTGGCCGGCGCGGGAAGCCGGGTTCGTGACCGATTGGCTGGGCGGGCAGGAACGCTACGAGACCGGCACCCTGGGCCAGGCCCTGCACAGTTTCGGCTGGGTGGCCATTCTGCCCGTGCTGTTCACGCTCAATTTCTCTTTGTTCAAATTGTTCGGCACCGCCTGGCTGCCCTGGTTTCTGATTTTCACCACCCTGCATGCCGGGAACGGCTGGCTGCTCTACCGTTTCGTTGCCCGGCTGCTGCGTGGCAGTGGCGGCGCCAATATGCAGTGGGCCGCCCTGGCGACCGGAGGTTTGTTCCTGCTCTCTCCCTACGCCGTAGAGCCGGTAGTCTGGAAAGGCTGTATCCAGTACCCACTCTCGCTGATGTTCTTGCTGATTTCTTTGCAAAAAACCCTTGATTTCATCGAACAACCGCGTTGGCGGACGGCGCTGTGGATGCACGGATTATTCCTCACCGCTATTTACCTGACGGAATGGAACATCATTGTGCCCGCCATAGTGGCGCTGCTGATTTTGGTCAGAACTGGGGAAGACCAGTCTTGGTCCCGGTTGGCCGGTAGATTAAAGACCCTGGTGCTGCCGCAATTGCTGGTGCTGGCCGGATGGTTTGCGCTGAACAAGTTTTACCTCGGCCATTGGGTAGGTCACTACGGGTCGGCGACCCACCTGCAGGTCCGCCCGGCAGCCATGTTCGGCACCGGCCTGAAATACCTGGCCAAATATGTCGGGTTCACGCGTTACTATGGTCATGGCACCAAGGAGCAGGTGTTCGGTTGGTTTGACCGACCAGCCGTGCTGCTCCTGTCGGCCGGCCTGCTGGCCCTGCTCTGTGGAGGGTACCTCTATTATTTCACCCGGCTCAACGCCCGCTGGCGCTGGTCGGGATTTGGGTTGGCGGCTTTTTTTATCGCCCTGATCCCCGTTTCGAATCTGTTCTTCTACCTGTTGCAGTGGTCGGAGAACGACCGCTACGGCTATTACGCCTCGGGCTTTTTCTGGATGTTCGCCCTGCTGGCGCTCGCCGGGCTGCCACGCCTGGTCTTTCGCCCACTGGTAGTCGGGCTGCTGCTCTTGTCTTTGATCCTGCAAATAAGAATGACGGTGCTCTGGGGACAGTCGGAAGAAATCTACGCCAGCCTGGTCCGGGACTTCCGCTGGTACGATCGCGAGGAGGTTATTATCCTGGCCTCGCCGGACAATTTAAAAGGCGTGTCCATGCTGCGCATCATCGGGCAACAAAGTGGCTTCGACGAAGCGCTGGCCCTGCGCCGGCACCAGCCCTACACCGGCAAAATGTGGGAAGTGGCGCAATTCAATATGGAAAAACCGACCGATGGCGTGAAAGTGCAGCGGGATTCCAGCGGACTGCTGCTGACGGCGGATTTCCGGCAACAGGGCAACTGGTGGTGGCGCAACGGCATCGGCGCGACCGACTACAACACCGACCGCTATTCCTTCCAAGTACAGGAATGGAGTGTGGAGACCCGGCTATTGGAAAAACGTCCGAATACCGCGATCATTTATCCCGTCAGCGGCCGTTGGCTGGAGGTGCCACAATGAAAATCAGGCTGCTCCGTTTTTTGCAGCGCTGGCCGGGTGACCGGACTGGCCCTGTTCGTCTTCATTCCTCTCTTCGTACCTAACAGCTGCTATTCCGTATCCGCACATGAAATATTATCGCTTCCTGCCCTTCTTTTGCTTCCTGTTCGCCCTGGCCCTGACCACCCCTGCCTGTAGCCGCAAAAGCGGTTGCCCGGCCAATGAGAGTCTGCAAGCCAAAACGAACAAAAAAGGCGATCTGAAAAAAAGCCGCAAAGGCTCGTCCGGCCTGTTTCCCAAGAAAATGGCCAAACGGATGAAGTGACGAAGTAGCGCCGTCAGGCAAACCCCTGTTTCCATTTCTGGGCAATAGCCAGCGCAGTTTCCACCATGTACGGCGTCCAATTTTCAATTTCCCAACCTGAATGGGCCAGGCTGGAGGCGTTCAGCATCTGCCGGGCCGCTTCGACATCTACAGCGGTTTCCAGAATGTGGGACAGCGTTGGGTAAACTGCTGGAAATTTTGTCTTTCGTAAGATGCCGGCCAAACGACGTTTACACAATCCGGGGCAGATTATTGTTTGATCAACGCTTGGACCATGAAACGCCTGCCCGGCGCCGCCACGTCCCGCAGTTGCAGCCAGTAATGGCCGGCGGTCAGCCGGCCAACCGGTAGTAAAGCCTGGTCGGCCACCGGCTGCCAGGGCAGTACCATTTTTCCCAGCGCATGGAAGCCCGCTACCTCCGCCCGTTGCAGGCTGGCCGGCAGCGTCAGCCGGACGTAGCCATCGACCGCCGGATTCGGCGCGATCTGCCAGCGATCTGCCAGTGCCGTTTCCTGCGTGGCGCTCGTAGCACAGGTCAGCGCTTCGAGCAAGGTGCTCGCTTCCACCCAAAAGGAGTCCAGCGGGAGCTGGCACGCCGCATTGTCGTACAAATCGGTATGGCCGGCGC
>JBKJKS010000359.1:0-4218 GCA_046597295.1 Saprospiraceae bacterium | reverse complement strand
GACCGGATAACTGCTGAGGTCTGCACCCGGTTCATACCCCTGGATCACCCCACCGGCGCCGCTGACGACGTAGGTGTACGAGTAATCTGTTGCAGGTGGCGCTACCGAAGTGGGTGGATTATAGGCAGGCGGCAGGTTGAGGTTAAGGCTCGCCGAACCCTCACAAGCGGCCACATTGGGCTGGGGTAATTCGCCGGCATCGGCTGCACAGGAGAAACAGTTGATGCCCGCAGGATCGCAGAAGATGATCTCGTAGTTGTAAAAATTGCCGACGTCCACGGCCTGCCCGTCGATTACGGTGAGGGTCCAGGTCCCGTTGACCGGGCCGCTGAAACTTTGCAAACAACCGGAATTCGGGTAGTACGAGCCACTGTACACCGTACCCGGACCCATGTTCCACGGCTGATTGTTGCTCCACATGGCATTGAAACCGGGATCGGGCGCAACGGCGGGGTCGCCACAAGGCAAAAAAGTGACGTTCCAGGTGGTACCAAGCGTAGGGCCGAAGAACCCGATGGGTCCGACCAGCTGGACCGATTGGCCACTGGGCGAGGTAAGGGTGATGGACAAGTCACCCAAGTATTCGTGGTCGAAGCTCATGGTCACTCCGCATACGCCCTGACCATTCTGGCCCAGCGTCGGATTGGTGGCGCCTTGTACGCTGATGTCGAAATTTCCGACGAAATTGTCCTGCATAAACTGGGGGCAATTGGTGCAGGCGCAGGGCTGGGCGGAGAGTGTAGAGGAAAACGGATGGGGTAAAAGTGCGGTCAGCAAGGTCGCGAAAATGAAAAAGGGTATGCTGCTGAGGCATCGGTAACGATTAAACATAGGCTCTAAATTTGGCAAAATGCCGTAACGATGAATAATTATTCGTAATTTTCCATGCAAATAGGACTCAGACCGTATTTCATTTTGCAACCGCAGGTTTCCGGAAGGCCGGGTAAGATAAAAAGTTAACGGCAGAATTTTTGCCTAAAATGTGCTTTCCCGCCGGTTTAGCGCCGCACGCCATTTTTCAAGTTTAATTTTGCTCCCAATGAGTAAATTCCCTGTTGTAGCGTTGGCTGGATCAAAACGACCGAACTCCCTGGTGGCCTGCTGCGCCAGTTCGTTGATTCACAAAATATGCCCCACTGCTATGATGCAGCTGCTGCGCATTTTGCTGCTCCTACCGCTTCTTTATGGAGGATCTCCGGTGGCGGGCCAGCCAATAGCGCATTTGCCGGGCCAGTTGCTGGTCAGCCTGCTGCCGGACGCTTCAGCGGAGAAACTAGCCCAGCGGGGCACCGTGGAATTAGGCACCCCCGTTTTTGTGCAGGGAAAAGTAGCTACCCTGCTCAATATCTGGCGTCTGGAAACGGCACAGCAGGTGACTGCTGAAGTAGCCGCCCTCGAGTGGTTACGCCGCCAGCCAGAGGTGCGGGCCGCCCAGTTCAACCATCTCCTGGAATACCGGGGTGCACCACCCAACGGTTTGCTGCCCGACGATCCGCTCATTGCGCAGCAATGGCACTACCAGAATACGGGTTCCAACGGCGGCCTGTTCGATGCCGACCTGGATGCGGAGCAGGCCTGGGAGCTCACTACCGGCGGCCTGAGTGCTGCGGGGGATACGCTGGTGGTGGCGGTGATCGACGGCGGCGTTGATTTCCAGCACCCGGATCTGGCGCCGAATGCCTGGTTTAATTGGGCAGATATCCCGAATGACGGCCTGGACAACGACGAAAATGGGTTTGTGGATGACTTCCGGGGCTGGAACGTGGATGCGCAGAACGACGATATCAGCGGCCAGACCACCGGCCACGGTACGCCGGTCTGCGGCGTGCTGGGCGCGCGGGGTAATAATGGGGTGGGCGTAGCGGGCGTCAACTGGCAGGTAAAAATAATGTTCGTCGCCGGTAGCGGCAGTGAAGCTGCGGTGCTGGCTGCCTTCGACTATGCCTGGCAGGCCCGTTGCCGCTATAATGCCAGCAATGGCAAGGAAGGCGCTTTCGTCACGGTCATCAACTGCTCTTGGGGAGTGAATTACGGCCAGCCCGCCGAGGCCCCGCTCTGGTGCGCCGCCTTCGATACGCTGGGGGCCGCGGGCATCCTGAGCGTAGCCGCCACGGCCAACCTGCCCCTGAATGTGGATGTGGCCGGCGACCTGCCCACCGCTTGTCCCAGCGATTTTCTGATCACCGTCACCAGCCTGCAACGCAACGACCAAAAAGCGATCCTGGCTGGCTGGGGCGTAGAAAGTATTGATCTGGGCGCCTATGGTCAGCAGGTGTTCACCCTGGGGGCAGGCAATACCTACGATCATTTCTCCGGTACGTCTTTTGCCGCGCCGCAGGTGGCCGGCGCCGTCGCCCTGTTGTACTCGGCGCCCTGTGCCAACCTGATTGCGATGGCTAAAAACGATCCGCCCGTGGCCGCCCTGTGGGTCAAAAGCCTGATCCTCGGCAGCATCACGCCGAACGTCGGGCTGGCCGCTTTTACCAAGACGGGCGGCCGGTTGAACCTGTTTAACCTGCTGGAAAATTACAACGATCTCTGTAACCCCTGTCCAGCGCCCTTTTCTTTGTCTGCCACTGTGCAGGAGGACTCCGCAGCGCTCGGCTGGGCACAAATACCGGATTATGACCACTTTAAACTGCGCCACCGGGTATTGGGTGAACCCGGCTGGAATGTTCAACAAGACGTCCAAAGCCCATTTTTGCTGTCGACTCCCGGCATTTGCGATGTCTATGAATTTTCCGTGCAAGCCTTTTGCCAGACCGGGCAGGCCAGCGCCTGGTCGGAGCCGGTCAATTTCACTACGACCGGTTGTTGCTCGCCACCCAACGCGATTACGGTCCAAATGGCCGGCACGAACGCGCTTAAACTGACCTGGCCCGACAACGCAACGACGGATACCTGGACACTGCGCTACCGTGTCGTGGGCAGTACTGCGAACTGGCTGACGCTGGAGACTAACCTCAACACCGTATTCCTGGATGGATTGCTGGACTGTACCTCTTACGAAGTACAGATACAGAGCAAATGCAATGGCAGCTATAGTCCATTTTCGCCGGTCTTCAAGTGCACGACCGAGGGCTGCGGATCCTGTACCATGGTTTCGTATTGCAACGCCTATGCGGGTCAATCGTCGGGCGAGTGGATCGCCGGGGTGGCAGTGGGCAATTGGGTGCAGACTTCCGGTATTGGCGGCGGCGGCTACCAGAACTTTACCGGCGATCAGGTGCTGCCTTTAGAATTGCATCCGAACACGGCGCTGCCGGTCGTCATCACGCCGGGTTTTTTCGGTACGCCGGTGAAAGCCTATTTCCAGATCTATGTGGATTTCAACGCGGATGGCGACTTCGAGGACAGCGACGAACTGGCTTTTGATCCCGGTTACGCCCATAATGGTCCGATAGAAGGCAGTCTGCAGACGCCCGGGTTTAGCGGTCCCCAATTCACGCGCATGCGGGTGCTGATGAAAGCCAAAAATGCGACCAATGGGCCGCCCTTACCCTGCGAGTCGTTTGATTTTGGACAGGTCGAGGACTACTGCGTGTTGCTTTCATCCGCATCTTCGGTGTTGGTCCCTGCGGCGGCGTGGAAGTTGAACATCTTTCCGCAACCCGCCCAGGACGCCGTTACGCTGGAATGGCCCGCAGCGGCTGGCCAACCCGTGCTGATACAGGTGTGGAATGCGGCCGGGCAGCTGGTTCTGGCACAACCGGCGGATGCGGCGGGCCAGCACATTGAAATCAATACAAGTGGTTGGATGCCAGGTATTTATCGGCTGAATCTACAGACGGAGCACGGCCGTTGGCAGGAAAAACTGGTGAAGATGTAAGGCACGTTACCTCCACCTCGTGATTCTTTTGTTTCAAAAAATCCGTTGTAATCCGTTCCATCCGTTCTGCCATCCTACCGCGATGGGATGGCAGAACGGATTAAACGGATTATCCGGATCAAAACGGATTTAAAAAAAGTCATTCTTCCATCAGGACTCCTCAGCCGATTTCCGCGAAAAACTTCCGGACCTCCGTCGCGGCTTTGGCCGCGATGCGCCCGGACAGAATGAGGCGCATTTCGCGGCGTCGCGCGGCACTTTCGTAAAGTTGCTGCTCCTCACTGGAAAGTGGCAGCACGGGCGGCACGGGCACGGGCGTCCTTTTTTTGTCATCCAATGCTACGAAGGTGAAATAGGCGTGGTTGCAGCGTCGCGGCTGCTGGCCCTTG
>JBKJKS010000164.1:0-5893 GCA_046597295.1 Saprospiraceae bacterium | reverse complement strand
CTGCTCTTTCGCCTTTTTGAATTTGCCGAATTTCCATAAAGGCACTTTTTAAACGGGCCTTGAATTGGAGCAGGGTGGCAAGCCGCTGGTATTCTTCCACAAAAGAAGTCCATTCTTGGATGGTTAGTTGTACGAACACAGGATTGCCTGCACTATCGGTCACATAATTGACTTGTGGAATAGTTGCCGTGGACATAGAGCATTTTTTTACAAAGGTAAATGTCTCCAGAGTATTTGCCTTCTTCCTCAGCTGTGTATCGCCCGGTTCCCCGTCGCCGCCAGCGCCGCCTCCTTAAACGCCTCCGCGTACGTCGGGTGGGCGTGACTCATCCGCGCCGCATCCTCGGCCGAAGCCCGGAATTCCATGAGCGCCACGCCCTCGGCAATCAGATCGGCCGCGCGGGCGCCGACGATGTGCACGCCGAGGATTTCGTCGGTGTCTTTGTGGGCCAGGATCTTGGCCATGCCGTCCAGGTCCATGCTGGCGCGGGCGCGGCCCAAGGCGCGGAAAGGAAATTTGCCTGGCTTGTAGGGCGTCCCGGCTTCCTTGAGTTGTTCTTCGGTATAGCCCACCGAAGCGACCTCCGGCCAGGTATAAACGACCCCCGGGATGAGGTTGTAATTGATATGCGGTTTCTGGCCGGCCATCGTTTCGGCCACGAATACGCCTTCTTCTTCGGCTTTGTGGGCCAGCATGGCGCCCTTGATCACGTCGCCGATGGCGTAGATGCCCGGTACCGTCGTTTCCAGGTGCTCATTGACCGGAATGCGTCCTTTTTCGTCGAGGGTAATGCCGATATTTTCAAGGCCCAGGTTGTCCGTATACGGCCGGCGACCGATGGCCACCAGGCAATAGTCCACTTCCCAACGGAGGACTTTCGCCTCATCGTCGCGGCTCTTGGCGACCACTTTCACCTTCGACTTGCCCGGCGTGACCTCCGTCACCGCATGGCGCAGGTGGAATTGCATGCCGATGCTTTTCAAACTTTTGGTCAGTTCGCGGCTGCAATCGCTGTCCATAGTGGGCAGGATGCGGTCCATATATTCCACGACCTGCACTTCGGTGCCGAGGCGGGCGTAGACGCTGCCCAGCTCCAGCCCGATGACGCCGCCACCAATGATGACCATGCTGCCCGGCACCTTGTCGATGTTCAGGGCTTCGGTGCTGGTGATGACCCGCTTTTTGTCGTAGTTGAAATTGGCCGGCACAATCGGTTTCGAGCCGGTGGCGATGATGAACCGGTCGGCTTCCACCTCATCCACTACGTTGTTGGCGGCAGCAATGCTGATCCGGTTTTTGGTCACGAAGGAAGCGTGGCCATGCAGCACGTCGATCTTGTTTTTTTTCATCAAAAACTCGACGCCTTTATTGTTGTCCAGCACGACTTCATTTTTCCGCTTGATCATTTGCGGCATATTCACCTGCAAATCCTTCAGGTCGATCCCGTGCGTTTTGAACTTCGCGTGGGCCGTATGGTAGTGTTCGGTGGAGTCGAGCAGCGCCTTGGAGGGAATGCAGCCGACGTTGAGGCAGGTGCCGCCCAGGGCCGCATAGCGTTCGATGATGGCGGTTTTGAGGCCCAGCTGGGCGCAACGGATGGCAGCCACGTAGCCGCCAGGGCCCGAGCCGATGACAATGACGTCGTAGGTCATTTTTAGTACAGGTAGAAAGGTGATCTAATCAAAACAGACTGCTCCACTAGGAACCGATGCAACAACTGGCCAGCTGCGCAAATGTTCAGGATTTTATGGCCCATCCTTCTTCGG
This sequence comes from Saprospiraceae bacterium, assembly GCA_046597295.1. Lineage (GTDB taxonomy): Bacteria > Bacteroidota > Bacteroidia > Chitinophagales > Saprospiraceae > M3007. The sequence continues at coordinate 4,126 of JBKJKS010000164.1, read as the reverse complement.
CCCCTTATTCTTAAAATTACGGCGGTTCCAGCGGTCTTTCGGCCGGTTGCCGTCGCCCTTTTCGCCGGGTTGATCCGTCCTGGGCTGGTCGTTTCCGGCATCGCTCCTGGGCTGGTCCCGGTTTTCCGGATGGGGCGGCCGCTGGTCGGTACGCGGCGGCCGGTTGTCGGGCCGGCCCTGGGGGCGGTCACGCCGCTCGTTGGGCTTGCCCGGTTGGCCGGTTGGCGGCTGCGCAGCAGGTGCAGACGGGTCAGTCGGCGGTCCGGTTCTTTCCGGGGGGCGGTTGTCGGTGCGTGGCGGGCGGTTATCCGGACGGGCGGGCCGGTCGCCGGCGGAGCGGTTGTCCGGGCGGCTCGGGCGATCACCGGGACCCTGGGGCGGGCGTGGTCCCCGGCGGTCATCCGGACGGCCCGGTCGGCCGCGGTCGAAAGTCGGCGGCGGTGCGTTTTCCAGGGCGGCTGCGGCACTTTGGGAGCGGTCGCGGCCCTTTTGATTGCTCTTTTTCTTCTTCTTACGCTGCTCCATCGGCAGCTGGATCACGTCGTGCACGTTCTCGAAATCCGGTTCGGCTTCCTGGAATTCTTCGGCTTCCGGCTGCGGCGCCATGGCCAGAATATCTTCCAGGCTCCCGGGCATTTTGCCCTGCTTGATCATCTCCAGCGCTTCCCAGATCTGGTCCACGTGGATGGCGTAAAACTTACTCCGGTTTTCGGCGTAGGTATAGAACATGAGGCGTTTGAACACGTCGGTCTTGACCAGCACGGCGGTCCCGGCGGTGGTTTTGAGGCGTTCGGCGCGGTCGGGGAAGTCTTCGAGCGCGTCGATATAAGTGTCCAGCTCATAGTTGAGGCAGCACTTCAGGCGGCCGCACATGCCGGACAGCTTGGTCTGGTTGATGGCCAGGTTCTGGTAGCGGGCCGCGGCCGTGTTTACGCTCTTGAACTCCGTGAGCCAGGTGGAGCAGCAGAGTTCGCGACCACAGTTGCCAATGCCGCCCAATCGGGCCGACTCCTGCCGGGCGCCGATCTGGCGCATTTCGATCTTCACTTTGAAATCGCGGGCATAACTGCGGATCAGTTCGCGGAAGTCCACGCGGCCGTCGGCCGTGTAGTAGAAGGTGCATTTGCGTCCGTCCCCCTGAAATTCGACGTCGCCGATTTTCATGTTCATTTCCAGGGTGCGGGCGATGACCCGGGCTTTGATCATGACTTCTTTCTCCTGTCCGCGCACCTCGTGCAGTCGCTCCAGGTCGCGTTCGTGGGCTTTGCGCACCACGCTCTGCAGCCGGGCGTCGGGGCGCACGCGTTTGCGCTTCATTTGCAGGCGCACCAGTTCGCCGGAAAGGGTAACGGTGCCCACATCGTAGCCACCGGAAACCGACTCGACCAGTACCCAATCGCCGGTACTCGCGCGGGTAAAGGGCGGGTTTTTAAAAAATTCCTTGCGCGCCCCGTTTTTAAAACTGACTTCGACAGTATCGAACGGCTGGGGGTCAGCAATGCCCATCGCCGTGATCCAATCATAGGTATTGTGCCGGTTACAGCCGCCCGTGGCGCAGCCGCCCGTGCTTTTGCATCCGCCTGCCGAATCTTTGCTAGTGGAACAAGAAGTACATCCTACGCAGGCCATATTTTTCGAATTTGATTATCGGTGAGTGATGAGCGGGAAAAAGGATTATTGGTTACTGGGTCAGGCGCTTTTCAAAATTTTATTCATCAGGATGGAGGTGTTCAGAAAAAGGATCTTCGGATTGGCGTTCCGTTCGATGTAGTAGATGTTATCGTTGAAGAGGGTGGCGATCTGGGATATTTTTTCAAAATCGAGCACCCTGCCCATGTTTTGCGCGGTCGCCAGTTCATCGGCCCGCAGGCGCAGGGCCGAACTGCCCGTAGCGACCAGCGACAGCAGTTCGCGCAGGAAGTGCAGGCCGTACTGCAAAAATTGCTTCTGGTTTTCGCGGCCCAGCTGGGCGAATTGTTCTGTCCAGCGTACCAGTTCCACGGGTTGACCGCGCCAGCACTTGCGCAGCCAGTCCAGCAGCAACTGGGCATGGTCATTATCGGGCGTATCGGCCACGCTGAGGGCCAGGTGAAAGTCACCGCCGGCCAGAAAGGCGATCTGCCGGGCCCGCTGCGCGTCCAGCCCGCGCCGGGCCTGCAGGCCTTCGGCCACTTCCTCATCGGTGAGCACGTCGGTTTTCACCAATTGACAGCGACTGAGGATGGTGTTCAAAATAGCCTCCTGATTCTCGGCGACGAGCAGAAAAATGGTTTGCTCGGGCGGCTCCTCGATCAGTTTGAGCAGCCGGTTACCTTCCTTACCCAGGTACTCGGGCATCCACATCAGCAGGATTTTATAGCGCCCTTCAAAAGCCTTCAGGCTGAGTTTTTTCAGGATGGCGTGGCATTCCTCCTTCGTGATGTTGCCCTGTTTGTTTTCCGCACCCAGCCGCTGGAGCCAGCTGTGCACGTCGGCGTAAGGATTCTCGGTCAACGCCTGCCGCCACGCTTTGAGGTAGTCGGTGCTGACGGCGTTCGTACCGACGGTTGGGAAGGAAAAGTGAATGTCGGGATGCGCAAATTGCGCGGCTTTGCGGCAAGCGGGACAAACGCCGCAGGCATCTTCGGCCGGATCACCGGAACCGGTTTGTGCACATTGCAGGCGCTGGGCAAAGGCCAGGGCGAGCGCCAGGTTGCCGCCGCCGGTCGGCCCTAAAAACAACAAAGCATGGGGTACCCGCTCGCTGTCCGCGAGTTGTCGGAGGAGCGATTTTGTCCGATGCTGCCCAATTATTTCCCCAAAAGTCACGTCGAAAATGGCGTTTGTGAACACAAACGACCCGAAACCACCGCCGAAAATTTACGGCTTGCGATCGACAACCAACGATTTAGCGTACGCTGAAAATTCAGCTATTGAAGAATAAAACTAACTTTAAGTATTTGACAATCAATGCTAAAATCGAAAATCGCACTACAGCAAACTGAGAATATATCTGAAATCAGAAAAGACGGTATCGTGTCGGGATTTTATGTTCAATGGCGAAGATACATAGGTTCGGGGGAAAACAAAATGTCAATTGCCGGGTTAAAAACCGGTACTCTAACGCATTCCCATGAAAGTAGCTGTTATCCGTCGCGCGCATTTCAACGCCGCTCACCGTTTGCACAACCCCACCTGGACGGAGGAGCGCAACCGGACGGTGTTCGGATTGTGCAACAATCCGAACTACCACGGCCACAACTATGAGCTGGAAGTAAAAGTGACGGGCGAGGTGGACCCGGACACCGGCTACGTTATTGATCTGGGCTGGCTGGCCGAGCTGATCAAGCAGGAGGTGGAAAACCGCTTCGACCACCATAACCTGAATCTCGACACCGTGGAGTTCCGCAATCTCAACCCGACGGCGGAGAATATATGCGTGGTGATCTGGCAAATTTTGCGCCCCCATCTGCCCGATACCCACGAGCTGCACATCCGGCTGTACGAAACGCCCCGCAACTTCGTGGAATACCCGGCCCATTAGGCAATGGGCAAATGGGCAGTAGGCAAAAAGCAATAGGCAAGGAGCAATCATCTCCTTGCCTATTGCTTTTTGCTTTTTGCTTTTTGCCTTTTTACTCTTTCACCACCTGCATGGCCCGTAGCACCTGCCCGCTTTTGTCGCCCAAGGCAACGAAGTAGGTACCGGCCGGCTGGCCGGCCAGGGAATAGTGCTGACCGGGCGCAGCGGTGAACTGCGCGACCGGCTGACCATGCTGGTTGTACACCCTGACGCTTTGCACGGCATCGGCATATTCCAGTGCGAACGATTCGGTCACCGGATTGGGATACAGCACCACCCGCACGGCATTGGACAGGTCACCCGTGCCCGAGGTACCGGTGATGCTCAGAAAGTAATAGGTGCTGGCCGTGTCGGAGGTCTGGCCCAGGTTGGTGTATTTCATGCGGACGATGGCCGTGCCCGGCTGCGGCACCGCGGAGGTATCGATCAGATCCACGATCATGTTGCCGACCCCGCTGGCCGCCAAAGTGAAGTTCTTGCTGTTCTCAGTGGGCAGATAGCAATTGTTGGGGTCGCAAACCTGAATAATACAGCCGGGCGAAAGGCTGAGGATAAAGCGCGTCC
>JBKJKS010000254.1:0-3740 GCA_046597295.1 Saprospiraceae bacterium | reverse complement strand
ATTACCCCGAACGCGCCCGGTACAAATGGAATGTGGAAGTGCTGTGGGCGGTAGACGGATACCTGAAAAATGCCCCTGCAGCCACCCGGGAAGCCTTTTTTACCGCCGTGAAAAATGGCTGGATCGGATTGGATGCCCTCTACGGCAACGAGTTAACCGGGCTGCAGCGTCCCGAAGAATTAATGCATATCACCAGTTTTGCCAATCAACTGGAGCGGGAACAAGGCATTCAAATCCAATCCGCGATGATCACCGATGTGCCCGGGTACGCCTGGGGCATCGTGCCGGCGCTGGCAGAAAACGAGGTCAAATATTTTTCCATTGGCCCCAATCACATGCCGCACAAAGCGCACAGCGGCTATCAGGTCGGCCATACCTTTGAGGCCTGGGGCGATGTGCCGTTTTACTGGGAAGCCCCGTCGGGCAAAAACAAAGTGCTGTTTTGGATGACCCGGCATGGCTATTCCTGGTTCCACGACTGGCTGCTGGGCAAACTCCGCCACACCGACGGCACGCCCATTTTGAAATTCCTCGGCGAATTGGACAACGAAAATTACCCCTACGACATGGTGCAAATCCGGTACACGCTCGGCGACAATGGCGGGCCCGACGTCGATATGCCGGAGTTTGTGCGGGAGTGGAATGAACAATACGAATTCCCGAAATTCCGCATCGCGACGACGATGGAGATGTTTCGGGACTTTGAGCAAAAATACGGCGACAAGATCCCCACCCATCGGGGCGATTTTACGCCGTACTGGGAAGACGGAGCGGCCTCCTCGGCGCTGGAAACCGCTACCAACCGAAATACCGCCGAGCAACTCGTACAAGCGGAAACGCTCTGGGCCATGCTGGGCAAAAAAGAGTACCCCGCTGCCGAATTCGACGAAGCCTGGACGAATGTCCTTTTGTTTTCAGAGCATACCTGGGGCGCTTTTTCCAGCAAATCCGATCCCGACCAGGATTTCGCGTTGAACCAGTGGAAGGTAAAAAAGGGATTCGCCGACCATGCCGATCGCCAGGCCAAAACGCTGATCGGCCAGTCGTTCCAAAAAGTAGCCCCGGCGGGCGAAACCCTGACCTCCTTTCTCGTTTTCAACACCACTTCCTGGGAGCGTTCGGAATTGGTCAAAATTCCGGCGGAATGGAACGCGGCAGGATTAAGCGTTACCAACGAGCAGGGGCAAGCATTGCCTACCCAAACCCTGACCACCGGTGAATTGGCTTTTATGGCCAACACCATCCCCCCCATCAGTGCGGTACGGTTTAACCTCAAAAAGCAAAAAGCGGCCAAAGCGGCCGTCTCGAGCGTACAGGCCAAGGGCTTTACCCTGCGCAACGAATGGCTGACCGTGACCTTGGCCCCCAGCGGCGCCATTGCGAGCATTCGGCACAAAGACATTCCTTTCGAACTGGTGGACACCGCCGATACCCATGGCTTCAATGAATACTGGTACACCGGGAAGGATGCCGCCAACCCGCGGCGCAGTAGCAACGCCGTCATAAAAATAAAGGAAAACGGCCCGCTCGTCGCCTCTTTGGTGATTGAGTCGGAAGCACCGGAGGCCACGCGTTTTTCCCGGGAAATCCAGGTCTACGCGGGTATGAATCGGGTAGATATCACCAATTTGGTGGATAAAAAAAAGGTGCTCGACGACGAGAACCTGCGCTTTTCTTTCCCTTTCCACGTACCCGACGGGCAAGTAAGAATCGACCTGGCCTGGGCGCTGATGGAGCCTGAAAAAGACCAGCTCAAAGGCGCCAACAAGAACTTCTTTTGCGCCCAGCATTTTGTGGACATCTCGAATAGCAGCGCCGGCATCACCTGGGCCAACCTCGATGCTCCGCTGGTAGAAACGGGCGAAATGCAGGGGCAACGCTGGATGAGCAACCTGGCCACCGAGCCCTGGCAAAAAACATGGCCACCCAGCGAACGCTTGTTTTCCTGGGTCATGAACAACGTTTGGTTTGTAAATTACAAAGGCTATCAGGAAGGACCCGTTTCGTTCCGCTACGCCCTGCGCCCGCACCAGGCCTTCGACAGCGGGGAAGCGAAAAAATTCGGCATCGGGCTGACGCAACCGCTCGTGCTCGTGCCCGTTGGGGCGGGGCAACAATCGCTGCCTTCCCTGCTCCGCCTCGAAGGCAGCCCCTCGGTGGTGGTTACCGCTTTAAAACCGCTCCGGGAAGGCAACGGATTCCTGATCCGACTTTTCAATGCTTCCGATAAACCGGCCAAAACATCGATTAAATGGGGCAAGCAAAAGCCCGCCCATTTGTTTTTGAGCAATCAAAAGGAGAAAAATCTAGCTGCTTCCAACGGTACCTTTGACCTTGGCCCCTGGGAAATCATCACCTTGAAATCCAATGATTGAATCTTTAAAACACCAGCCATGAGTCCTTTCCGATTAGACGATAAGGTAGCGGTCATTACCGGCGCCGGGAGCGGGATCGGGCGAAGTATGGCCGAAGTTTTTGCCGGCCAGGGCGCGGTTGTTCATGTCCTCGATTTGAATGAACATGCCGCCGCCGAGACCGTCGCCCGCATTCATGCCAAGGCTGGAAAGGCATTCGCCCATGCCTGCGATGTGTCGGTACAAGCAGACATGGTCGCGCTGATGGACCAGATACAGCGCCAAAGCCCCATCAATATTCTGGTCAACAACGCCGGTATCGGTTTTGTCGGCAACCTGGAACAGACCACGGAAGCGGATCTGGATCGCCTCTATCGGGTCAATGTCAAGGGGGTGTACAACGGCATGTTTGCCGGTGTCCCCCACCTGAAAGCAAATGGCGGCGGTGTGATCCTAAACACGGCCTCGGTGGCCTCCACGGTGGCCTTAGCCGACCGGTTTGCCTACGGAATGACCAAGGGCGCCGTGCTGACGATGACCTATTCCGTGGCCATGGACTATCTTCAAGACCACATTCGCTGCAATTGTATCTCCCCGGCCCGGGTGCATACCCCGCTGGTGGATGCTTATCTGGCCAAAAACTACCCCGGCCGGGAACAGGAAATGTTTGACACTTTAGCCAAAACCCAACCGATCGGACGCATGGCAAAACCGGAGGAGGTGGCCAACCTGGCGCTGTTCCTTTGTTCGGACGCGGCAGGATTCATCACCGGATGCGATTATCCGGTGGATGGTGGGTTTATAAAATTATCCGCAGGATGAAATTATTAAGATTTGGACCGGCCGGGCAGGAGCAGCCTGGCCTCCAGTTATCCGATGGCCGCCGCATCGACGTAAGCGGTTTCGGCGAAGATTACGATGAAAAATTCTTCGCTGCAAATGGTTTGGATCGTTTGCGCAACTGGTTGGAAGTCCACGCAAAGGACTGTCCTGAAATACCCTCCGGTACGCGGCTGGGGCCCTGCATCGCACGGCCTTCCAAGATCATCTGCATTGGCCTCAATTACGCCAAACACGCTCTGGAAAGCGGCATGACCCCGCCGGCAGAGCCCATTATTTTTTTCAAATCAACCACCGCGCTCTGCGGCCCCGATGATGATCTGATCATTCCAAAAGGCAGCGAAAAAACGGACTGGGAAGTCGAACTTGCTTTCGTCATTGGCAAGCAGGCCAGCTACGTAGCGGAAGCCGATGCCTGGGACTACATAGCCGGATATGCCTTGCACAACGACTACAGCGAAAGAGCTTTTCAATTGGAGCGGGGCGGACAATGGGTGAAGGGGAAAAGTTGCGATACGTTTGCGCCACTTGGCCCTTATTTAGCCA
>JBKJKS010000253.1:0-3698 GCA_046597295.1 Saprospiraceae bacterium | reverse complement strand
TCTAAACCCCTCTAAACCCCTCTAAACCCCTCTAAACCCCTCTAAATCCCTTCCAATTTACTGACATCCAAACCATTACCATGCACAAAATACTTGGTCTGACCATTTTTTCCATAGCGCTCCTGCTGGCCTGCACGCCCAAATCGAGCGATAAAATGAGCGGCACGGCTATCACGCCGGCCGCAACTACCACCACCACCGCGGTGAGCAAAGCGCCGCGTATCCCCCTGCCCACCGGCGACGTACGTAAAGCAGCGCCCAAGGCCGGCGATGCGCCGCGCATTCAGGTCGGCCGGGCCCAGACCTTTAAACTCGATAATGGCCTGACGGTCATCGTGGTCGAAAACCACAAGTTGCCCAAAGTGAACTACCGCGTGTTCGTCGACAACGATCCGGTGCTTGAAAAAGACGCCGCCGGCTACGTGCAACTGATGGGCGAACTGTTGACGAAAGGCACTACGACCCGCAGTAAAGCGCAGATTGACCAGGAGATCGACTTTATCGGCGCCAGCCTGTCATCCGATCCCAACGGGGTATCGGGCAGCTGCCTGACCAAGCACTCCGGTAAACTGCTCGAGCTGATGTCCGATGTGCTGCTCCATCCCGCCTTTCCGGGGGAAGAACTGGACAAATCCAAACGCCGTCAGGAAAGCAACCTGGCCCAGCAAAAGGACGACGCGAATGCCATTGCCGCCAATGTGGCTTCTGTGTTGCGCTATGGCAAAACCCATCCCTACGGCGAGGTCATGACCGAAGCTTCCCTGGCGAAGGTCAGCCTCGAACAGATCAAAGGCCACTACAGTACGTTTTTTAAACCCAATATTTCCTACCTGGTCATCACGGGCGATATTACGCGGGAGAAGGCCGAGCAGTATGCCCGGCAATACTTCGGCAAATGGCAGCGCGGGGAGGCGCCTAAATTCAACCACGGTCTGCCCCGGGCCCCGGAAAAAACGCAGGTGGATTTTGTCAGCAAACCCGGCGCGGTACAGTCGGTAATCAGCATTACCTATCCGGTGGAGTTGCAGCCGGGCCAGCCCGACGTCATTCGGGCAAGATTGGCTAACGCCGTCCTGGGCGGCTATTTCAACAGCCGGGTGAACGCTAACCTGCGCGAAGGCCATGGCTGGACCTACGGCGCCCGCAGCGGCCTGACGCCCGATCAGCTGGTAGGCTCGTTCAACGGCACCGCCAGCGTACGCAATGCGGTGACGGACAGTTCGATCATCGAATACATCAAGGAAATGAATCGCCTGCATACGGAAAAGGTGCCGGCGGCGGAATTGCAGGTGGTGAAAAACGTACTGGCCGGACAGTTTTCGCAGAGCCTGGAGGAGCCGGGCACGGTAGCCAATTTTGCGCTGACCATCGCGCGCTTCGGTTTACCCGTCGATTACTATGAAAAATACCTGGAAGTATTGCAAAATGTGAGCGCCGAGGAAGTGCAGGCCATGGCCAAAAAGTATATCCGTCCGGAGCGGGCGCACATTCTCGTCGTGGGTAATAAGGACGATGTGGGCGAGCGGATCAAACAGTTTTCGCCCGAGGGCAGCGTGAATTTCTACGATGTGTACGGCAATCCTTTAAAAGCAGTAAGCGCGGTGGCCCTGCCGGCCGGCATGACGGCGGAAAAAGTGATCGACGCTTACATTACCGCGATCGGCGGAACGGCCAGGATCAATGCGATCAAGGATCTGCAGACCACCTCCGAAATGAAAACGCCCGGCCCGGTGTTTGCCGTAAAGACTTACCAGAAAGGCGGCAACAAGATCGCCGTGGAAATCGCTATGAACGGCAACCCGATGTCGAAACAGGTGTACGACGGCCAGAAGGCTGCCCAAATCGCTATGGGGCAGAGCCAACCGGTGGAAGGCCAGGAATTGGGCGATATGAAAGAACAGGCCATGTTCGCGAAGGAAGCGGGCTACCGGACCGGCGGCTATAAACTCATGCTGAAAGGCGCCGAAGACGTAAACGGTTCCAATGCCTACGTGGTGGAAGTGGAGCGGCCCGACGGTAAGAAAAGTACCGAGTACTACGACATGAAATCCGGCCTCAAAGTCCGCGAAGTCAGCCAGGGTACCGGAGCGGACGGTCAGCCCGCGATGCAGATGGTGGACATGTCGGATTACCAGCCGGCCAATGGCGTGCTCATTCCGTATGCGCTGAGCGTGACGGGCCTGTTGCCCGTGCCCGTAAAAATCGTCGTTAAAGAAGTGAAGGTCAATGCCGGCGTGGAGGACGCGATGTTTAAGATGTAGGCTTTTGGGGGCTTGGTCAGCGCAGGTTAAGCGGGTTTAGAGCGTTTAGAAGTGGGTGGCGCTGCTTGGGTTCAACAATTTTTGCATGGGCTATATCTGCCTGAAAAAATTACTTTTGCGCACCCTGTAGCTTTGGCCGCAGGGTGCTTTTTTATCATGACCTCCTGCATTCATTCCTACTATCCGACAAAATGCTACAAATTATTTTTCTGCAAGCACCTTCCGGCATGGCCAATCTGCAACTGTTATTGCCTTTCCTCATTCTGATCGTTTTCTATTTCTTCATTTTCCGTCCGCAGATCCGCCGGCAGAAAGAGCAGCAGAAATTTGCCGACAGCCTGAAAGAAGGGATGGAAGTGGTGACCAATTCCGGCATTATCGGTCGGATCACCAAAATAGACGGTAACGTGGTACGCCTCATGGTCGACGAAAAGACCTTCATGCGGGTGGTGCGCCAATCGATCACCAGCGAGCATAAGACGGCCTGATGACCGCGGCATTCTCCCGCCTGGTGCGCTGCGCATTCCTTTGCTGGGGAATCATAATTATTTATTTACCCACCGGTTACGCCCAAAGTCCCTGGACGCGCAGCCGGGCCGGTTTCTACGTGCAGGCGGCCTGGCAAACGATTCCGCCCTATGAATCGCTGTATAGTGAAACGGGTGAAACCCGGACCCTGGATCGTCGCCTGACCGAAAACACGTTCCAGCTGTACGGCGAGTACGGTGTTACCCGCCATACCACCGTAGTGGTCAGTTTGCCTTTTCGTTTTCAGCGGTCCGGCCGGGTTTTGGTAAATACGGCTCATCCGCTGCCCAACGCCGGCACTTTATCCGGTTTGGGCAACGTTTCCCTAGCTATCCGGCAGTCCCTGCTGCGGGGGCGCTGGCCGCTGACCGGGACGTTGCGCATGGAGGCGCCCGTCAACAATTACGACGAGGACACCGGACTGCGCACCGGTTATAATGCCTTTACGCTTCAGTCCACGATGAGTACCGGCCGGAGCTATTCCCGGTTCTACTGGTTTATCTATGCCGCCGCCGCCATCCGCAGCCACGGATACAGCCCCTACGGAAGTGTCGGCGCCGAGACGGGCTATCGTTTCGGCAAACTCTCGACGATCGCTTTCACGGAACTCGTGTCACCCGCCCCGGACAACAGCCAGCCCGAACTGAGCATCCATAACCTGCGTACCGGCTTATACGTCGATGACCAGGGCTACTGGTCATTGGGCCTGAAAGGACTTTACCAGGTCCATCGCTTCTGGGGCCTCACCGCTTCGGCGGCCGGCGCCGGCTGGGGTCGGCGGGTACCCCGACGGCCGGCGCTCAGTCTGGGGGCCTATTTCCGGTGGGATTGAGCGCCATCTTTCCACATCTACCCGGATTCATCAAAAAAATCGCTCCGCTCGTCGTGAAAACTCCCACAAACGCGGCG
>JBKJKS010000593.1:0-4151 GCA_046597295.1 Saprospiraceae bacterium | reverse complement strand
ATCACGTTCCAACAGGCCGGGATAACGCTGGGCATATTCACTTTCGCTCATCCGGAAACCGTAGGGAGCAAGCAGGCGCAAGGTGGCCCGTACGGCGATGATCTCGCTATCCACGAGAGTGCCGTCATTGTCGAAAAGGATGTGTTTGATCAAGGAGCGTAATGATGAATGATGAATGATAAATTATGCAGGTCTTTCTAAAATGCGGAACGTATAAGCCCACTCATTTTTAGCATCGGCGGCATGCGCCTCCTGCCAGGTTTCCTGCCAGTCGGCCGGGTCCAGGACGGGAAAAAAAACATCCCCGTCCGGCGTGGTGTCCACTTCGGTCAGGTAGAGCTTATCGCATAAGTCCAGGCTCTCCCGATAGATCTCTCCGCCGCCGATGATGAATGCTTCCGTTTCGCCGGCGTCGTAGGCCATGCCCAACGCGTCTTCGATGGAGTGGGCCACCAGTACGCCGTCCGCCGTAAAAAACGGGTCGCGGGTGATGACGATGTTGACGCGCTTGGGCAGCGGCCGGCCAATGCTGCGGAAACAGTTGCGGCCCATCAGCACGTGGTGATCCAGGGTCGTGCGTTTGAACCAGGCCAGGTCAGCGGGCAGGTACCACGGAATCTGGTTGTCTTTGCCGATCACATTGTTCTTGGCAGTGGCGACGACAGCGGAGACGAGCATAGGGGAGAACAAGGATTTGGAAGACGCAAAAGTAAAAAAGCACAGCGGGAAAGGAGATAACCAGGAAGTTTCTTCCTGCGGAACCCTCGCCAGCCTATTCATCAGCCACCGCAATCTCCACAATGCCGTATTTTCGCCGATATGACCTTATATCTATTACCCGTACCAATCGCGGAGAACGCCCTCCATACGCTGCCACCGTATGCGGTGGACATTGCCCGTCACCTCGATTACTTCATCGTGGAGCGTGCCAAAACGGCGCGGCATTTCATTAAAAGCCTGGGACCGGAACGATCCATTCAGGAGATGGTGTTTGTCGAATTGTCCGACAATCAGGATTTTGCCGAAGCCGAACAGGCCTTTATGCAAGCCATGAAAGACGGCAAAGACGTGGGACTGTTGTCGGAAGCCGGATGCCCCGGGGTGGCCGATCCCGGCGCGGTGATCGTGGCGCTGGCCCATCGGCAAGGGGTGCGGGTGTTGCCGCTGGTCGGACCCTCCGCCCTGCTGCTGGCTCTGATGGCCTCGGGTATGAACGGTCAGTCTTTCACGTTTCACGGCTACCTGTCGCCGAAACGCCCCGAACTGGCCCGCGACCTGCGCCGGCTGGAACAACTCGCCCAACAGCATAACCAGACCCAACTCTTTATCGAGACGCCTTACCGCAGCCATATGGTGCTGGAAGTAGCGCTCGAAAGTCTGCAGGGCCACACGCAATTCGGCGTGGCCCAGGACCTGACGGGCAGCGAGGAATTCATTCGTTCCCTGCCGGTGCGGGATTGGAAGCACATGGACAAGGTCAGCCTGGGTAAATTGCCCGCCGTCTTTTTAATTTATCATCCGCGGAAAGAAAGCGGAACCAACCCACGCGCATATTAATTAGTCGCGGCACTAGAGCTTCTCCAGCACAAAATTGGTCAGTTTGGTAAACAGGTGTCGCGTGGCGTTCTCGCCGTAAATGCCGTGGTTGCGGTTGGGGTAGTAATAGGTCTCGAACTGCTTATTGGCCTTCACCAGGGCGTTGATCATCTCCGTGGTTTGCTGCCAGTGCACATTGTCGTCGGCCACGCCATGGCAGATCAGGTAGTTATCACCGCGCAGGCGGTTAGCGAAATTGACGGGCGAGTTACTTTCATAGCCTGTTGAATTATCCGCCGTGGTGTGCATATAGCGCTCGGTATACGCCGAATCATACCATTTCCAGTTGGTGACCGGCGCCACCGCCATGGCCATTTTGAACACCTCGGGACCTTTCAGAATGCAGGAGGTGCTGAGGTAGCCGCCAAACGACCAGCCCCAGATACCGATGCGCGCGGGATCCACGTAGGGCAACGTACCGAGGTAGCGCGCTGCGGCGATCTGGTCTTCGGTTTCGAGTTTGCCCAGTTGCAGCTGGGTGACTTTTTTGAATTGGCTGCCCCGTCCGCCGGTACCGCGATTGTCCACACTGACGATGATGACGCCTTTTTGGCTCAGCAATTGGTGCCAGCTGCCGAGATAGCCATCGTACTGGTTGAGCACGGTTTGGGAACCGGGTCCGCCGTAATTGTCGAAGAGCACCGGGTAATGCCGGCTCGAATCGAAGCGGACGGGTTTCAGCATCCAGCCGTTGAGTACGGTGCCGTCCGCCAGGGGAAAGGTGAAGAACTCTTTGTTGGCAAATCCGTATTCCGTGCGCAGCTGCCGGATGCGTTGGTTATCCGCGAGGGTACGCAACACTTCGCCCTGGCGATTGCGCAAGGTGACCACCGTAGGCGTGTTGGCGTCCGACCAGGTGTGGGTAAAATAGTCGAACGACGGACTGAACGCCGCGTCATTGGTCCCGGGCAGGGGACTGAGCAGGCGCGGTTCGCCGCCGCTCAACTGCCCTTCCCACAGCTGCCGGTCCAGGGGGGTCGGCGAGGCGGTCTGGTAGTAGAACTTGCCGTTTTTTTCATCCAGGCCATAAAAGGCAGTCAGGTCGTAGTTGCCGGTGGTGAGGGGCAGCGGCGGAGCGGTGCCGTTTAGGGTGTGTACATACAACCGGTTAAAGCCGCTTTTCTCGCTCGTCCAGAGATAGCGCTGCCGGTCCTTCAAAAAGATCAGGTTGTCGTGGATTTCCACGTAGGCCGGATCCGTTTCGCGCAGCAGCAGCCGGCTGGGAATCCAGTTGATTTTGTCGTCCGCATCGTACAGCCGGCGCCCGGGGAGCGCAACCAGCAGCTCCAGCGTATCCTGTCGACGGTTCAGGCGACTGACAATCAGTTGGTTATCCACGGTCCAGTGCAGGCGTGGCACGTAATCGTCCTGCTCCGGGCCCATGACCTGGCCCAGCAGACTACCGGCTTCCACATCATACATATGGACGCTCACCACGGAGTTGGGGGCGCCTACCTTCGGATATTTGAAGGCCGAATAGCGCGGATACCCGCCGCCTTCGTACCAGGTGAGCGGAAACTGCGGCACCTTGCGCTCATCGAAGCGGAGGAAGGCGAGCTGCTTGCCATCGGGACTCCATTTCGTAGCCACCATACCATCGCCGCCCACCGGACTGAACTCTTCTTCGTACACCCAGTCGGGCAGTCCGTTGATGATGCTGTTTTTCTCATCATCCCGGGTGATCTGGCTGGTTTTGCCGGAGGCTAAATCTTTGACGTACAGGTTATTGCCGGCCACGAATGCGATGTGGGCGCCACTGGGCGAAAATTCGGCGAACTGTTGTTTAGCCCCTTCAAAAACCGGCGTGGTCTGGCGGGAGGCCAGGTCATAGATGAAATAATTGGCCAGCACCGAATGCCGGTAGACCGGCTCGGTGGCGGTGCGGAGCAGCAGTTGACTTTCGTCTTTGCTGAAGGTAAAACCCTGAAAATCCTGGGCGGTCTCCGGCAGTTGGAGCCGCAGCACCGAATCCGCATCAGAACGCCGCACATCGTGGAAGTGCAGGCTGCCTTCCTCGTTCTCCACGTAGCGGACGCCATCCTGCAGGTAGGAAAAATTAGCGGCTCCCTGCGGATAAAACTTGTAATAGACAAAGCAATCTTCCAGGGTGATCGGTTTCTGGGCAAGGCTGACTTGCAGGAGCATGAAAAAGAAAAGCAGGGAGGCCGGGACTTTCTTCATTGGAAATATTTTTCGTAGCCGGCAAAGATGAAGGGCTTGCTACAGTTTTTGCTAAATTTTTGCCGAACCATCGTTCTGCCTGCGGGAACAGCGCGTACATAAAATGCTGCGGGGCAGGTTCGCAGATCCGGCGGTTTACATAAATAACCAGGAGCCACCCCGAAAGATTCGGAATGACTCCTGGTTGTATCAATTGTCGAAATAGTTCATCCGCCGGTTGGCAGCCGCTGACTACTTGGGCACCATATTCGGGTTCAGCAGATCGTAAAACTGATCCAGCTTCGGTAAAATAATAATTCTGGTGCGGCGATTGGTGGATCGGCCTTCCGGCGTATCGTTGGCGGCCAAAGCGTTGTATTCGCTCCGTCCGGCAG
>JBKJKS010000588.1:0-4681 GCA_046597295.1 Saprospiraceae bacterium | reverse complement strand
GTCCCAGGCAATCTTCAGTAATTTCTACTTTTATCTAAATCGTTGAATTTCAAAGATTTGGGGTCAAATGGAAACTACCGAAGATCATCCAAGATTAAAAACTGCGGAGAAGGAGGGAGTCGAACCCCCGGTACCCGCGAAGGTACGTCTGATTTCGAATCAGGTGCATTAAACCACTCTGCCACTTCTCCGGATTGGTTAATGGTTATCGGTTATCGGTTATCGGTTATTGGGATCAAATTCCCAATAACCATTTTCCAATAACCAATAACTACTCTGCGGAGAGACGGGGATTCGAACCCCGGATACACTTTTGGCGTATACACACTTTCCAGGCGTGCTCCTTAAACCACTCGGACATCTCTCCAGATCACTTTTTTTAAAAAGCGGCTGCAAAGGTAAAATCTGTGGGCGAAAAAGCAAGCCGGATGGAAAATGGAATTTTAGAAATTGCCGGTTGTATCTTTACGGACCATGAAAACGACGTTTTTCAACCATCCGCGGATCCGTCAGGTGCTGACCGTGCTGCTCCTCTCCGGGGCATTGGCTTGCATTTTTCCACCGGCCAGGCCCGAATTCCAGTGGTGGGCGCAGCAAAGTTTTTACGTCGCCATGGGGTACGTGGCGCTGGGCCTGCTGTTTTTGATCGGTAATAACTCCCGCCTGCTGTTTGTCTGTCTGGGCTGCGGAGCGGCCATCAGTTTTCACTACCATGAAAAAATAGAGCGCATCTCGCGTCTGGAGCAGGCGAAACGCGCCAAAACGTGGAATATTCCGCCGACCCTGCCCGGTCTTGCCCCCGGCGAAATCTCCCCTTTCGAACTCAACCATGAGCCTGCGCCGCCGCCTCGATAGTTTTCGCTACGCTTTCCGCGGGCTGGCCGATTTGTTCCGCACGCAGCCGAACGCCCGCATCCACCTGGGCGTGGCTTTGCTGGTGGTGATCGCGGGCGGACTGTTCGGCATTTCCCGCTCGGAATGGCTGGTCATGACCGGGTGTATCGCCCTGGTCATCGCGCTGGAAGCCATGAATACCGCCCTCGAGTACCTGACCGATCTGGTCTCGCCTACCCACCATCCCCTGGCCGGCAAAGCCAAAGACGCCGCCGCCGCCGCGGTTCTGGTCGGCGCCTGCGGCGCTGTCATCGTGGGTTTCGTCGTCTTTTTACCGCATATACTAGCCCTTTGGCGGTAGGCGGCACCGGCCTTTTGACTAATAGTAGCATATGCACCTGCTGGGGACGACCAGCCGGGAGCGGAAAGCAGCGCGCCTGTATCTTGTCCGCATAAACCAGAAGGCCGGTCCAATTTTTCTTTACTAAAACCTGTATCCCATGCGTTTTTTATCCTGTATACCTATGCTGCTGCTGGCCGCTGCCTTGAGCGCGCAGAACAATTGTGAGATTGGCAATCTCACGGCGACGGTTGGCCTGACCAATCCCGTCAATTGTCAATACTTCGTCACCCTCGCCTTTGTCCATTCGGGCACCACCAATCAGTTTACCGTACAGGGCAACGGCAACAACTACGGCACCTATACCTACACGCAATTGCCGGTGGTGCTCGGTCCGTTCACCGCAGACGCCACGGCCACCACCCGCGAATTCGTGGTGAAGGACGCGGTCATCGGCGATTGCCAGGCCGGCACGCAGGTGGAAATAGCGGGCTGCAGTACGCAACAGCTCTGCGAAATTTACGACGCCACGGTCGTAACCGGCGACTGCCTGCCCGGCGGCAACGGCTACAAAATAACCGTGAACTTCCAGGTGGAAAATCCGACCGGGCAGTCCTTCGACCTGCGCACCCAGAATGGCACGTTCCTGGGTACTTTTCTGCTCAGCCAGCTGCCGCTGACGATCAATTATCCGGCGGATAACCTCCCCGGGGAATTTGTGAAAATCTGTATCCACGATAATCCCAACTGCTGCCGATCGGTGGAATTTACCGCACCCAGCTGCGCCTGCACCCTCCCGGGCCTGGTGGCCACAGCCGAAGGCTGTACTACGGACAGCACCTACAACCTGTCCCTGAACTTCCAGGCGGCTGCTACGACCAGCAGCGACTCGTTCGCCGTCTACGCCAATGGCCAGTTTTTTGGAAACTACGCCATCAGCCAATTGCCGCTGCAAATCCCCAACTTCCCCTGGAACGGCGGCGCCTTCGACGAAGTGCGCGTGTGCCTGATCGGTTCAACGCCCGCCTTTTGCTGCGGCGAAGTGGAATTTCACGTACCGACCTGTTTTCCTTACGAACCCTGCGACCTCTCTAAGCTACAAGTGACGACCGGCGCCTGCTTTCCGGACAGCAGTTTCCAGGTGTTCCTGAACTTCCAGGTGGCGACGCCGGCGGAAGTGGATTCGTTCGACCTGTGGGGCAACGGCCAGTACCTTGGAAAATTCGGCATCAACCAACTGCTCCTGACCATCCAGAACTTTCCGTGGAACGGCAATATTTTTTCCTCCATCAAGGTCTGTACGGGTACCGCACCCGGCTGCTGCCGCGAAAAACAATTCCTGGCCCCGGCCTGCCTGCCCTTCGGCCCCTGTGAGATCACCAATATTTTTACACAGACCGGTCCCTGCAACCTGAACGGCACGTATAAACTGACGGTCAATTTCCAGGCGACCAACCCCGGCAACGGCCAGTTTACGGTGTTCAATAACGGACAACTGTACGGTACGTTCCCGCTGACCGCTCTGCCGCTCATGATCCCGAACTTCCCGGCCAGCGGTAATGCCTTCGACGCGCTGAAAATCTGCATCAACGACGTGCCCGGCACGGTGGCCTGCTGCAAGACCAAGGAGTTCCAGGCACCGGCCTGTCCGCCGCTCGACAGCTGCAAAATCTTCGATCTGGTCGTCGATCCGGGCGCCTGCAATGCGGCGGGGGGCTATAGCCTGGTCGTGAACTTCCAGGTCCAGCACCCGGGCAATACGCAATTTGAAGTCTGGGCCGGCAACGGCCAGTACCTGGGCATCTTCCCGCTCAGCGCCCTGCCGCTGACCATTCCCAATTTCCCCGGTAGCGGTAATGGGACCGGGGTGATCAAAATATGTATCAACGACCACCCCAATTGCTGTAAAACGCTGGAGTTTGATGCCCCCAACTGCGGGAATATTTGCGACATCAAGGAACTGACGGTTACCACCGGCGACTGCACTAGTGACAGCACCTATGTGGTTAAGGTCAATTTTCTGGTGACCGGCTCGGCCGCTACCAACTTCCAACTTTTCGCCAACGGCCAGTTGTTCGGCACCTATACCCTGAGCCAGTTGCCGCTGACCATTCCGAATTTTCCCTGGAACGGCGGCAATAACGATGTGCTCAAAATCTGCCTGCTGCTGCCGAACATACTGCCTTTTTGCTGCGAAACGATTGAATTCGAGGTGCCGAACTGCCTGCAACCGGCCAATTGCGACATCCATGATCTGACGGTGCTGACCGGCGACTGCACCGGCGATAGCACCTATGTCCTGAAAGTGGATTTCGAAGTGTCGGGCACCCCGGCCACGAGTTTTCAACTGTATGCCAACGGTCAATTATTCGGCACGTATACGTTGAGTCAATTGCCGCTGACCATTCCGAACTTCCCCTGGAATGGTGGCAACAACGACTTTATTAAAGTCTGCGTCCTGAACAGCAGTATAACCAACAATTGCTGCAAGACCATCGAATTCGAGGTACCGAACTGCCTGCAACAGGGCGGCTGTGAAATATTTGACGTGGCGGTCCATCCGGGCGACTGTCATCCCCTGAACAACACCTATTCGCTGGTGCTGAATTTTGAAGTGCAAAATCCGGGCAACACCCTCTTCGAACTGTGGGCCGGCAACGGCCAGTACCTGGGCATCTTCCCGCTCAGCGCCCTGCCGCTTACCCTGCCCAATTTCCCCTGGGGCGGCGGTGCAGTAGATCTGCTCAAAATTTGCATCAATGATCAACCGAATTGCTGTAAAATCGTGGAAATAGAAGCCCCCTCGTGTTTTGGCAACAACTGTAACATCGACGATCTGACCGTACAAACCGGTGAATGTCAGGGCGACAGCAGCTACCAGCTGTTCCTGAATTTTCAGGTGGCCAACCCACCCGTGCCCATCTTCTCGGTCTTTGCCAACGGCACATTCTTCGGTTCGTTCAACCTCAGCCAGCTACCGCTCACGATCCCGAACTTCCCCTGGAACGGCGGCAACAATGACTTTGTCAAAATCTGCTTCGGTACGTCCGGCGCCCTCAATTGCTGCGAAACGCTGGAATTCGAGGTGCCCAACTGCCTGTCCGAACCCTGCGAGATCGAGCACGTGCAGGCGATACATACGCCCTGCCTGTGCGGGCAGTTCTTCGCCGTCATCACCTTCGACCACGCTAATGGCAGCCCGGGCGGCTTCGACATCGTCGGCAACGGCAACAACTACGGCACTTTCCCGTACAGCACGCCCCAACCGATCGTCCTGGGCCCGTTCCCCGGTGACAACACCACGATGTATGAATTCGGCGTGCGCGATCATCTGAAACCCGATTGCCAGGATGGCGTATTGCTTGGCAAAGTGGAATGTCCCACCCTGGCGGCCCATGACCCCGTACACGGCGCTACGCTGCTGCTGGCGCCTAATCCGACCAACGACTGGCTGAATGCTACGGCACTGTTGCCCGGCGGCGCCCGTTTAGGCCAGTCCAACGTGCA
>JBKJKS010000585.1:0-4439 GCA_046597295.1 Saprospiraceae bacterium | reverse complement strand
CGATCGCCTGGCCGTGGCCTTTTCCCGTGACCAGACCGAAAAAGTGTATGTCCAACACCGCCTGCTGGAACGTTCGCGACTGATTTTTGACCGTCTGGAAAATGGCGCCTACTTCTACGTTTGCGGTGACAAGGATCGCATGGCGGCGGACGTGCAAAACGCTGTCTTGCAAGTAGTAGCCAAAGAAAGCGGTAAAGGCGAGGCGTTTGCAGCCGAGTATTTAAAAGGCCTGAAAAAGCAACGCCGCTACCTGGAAGATGTGTACTGAGTAGGATGGACATCCAAGTCCGTCGTACAACAACCTAAGAAAGATAACCTTCCGCCTTTTGAAATGAAAAAATCACCTTTACACCTCCTGCTTTTTGCCTTCACTGCCCTTTTTTTTACCCAAACCGCCGCCGCGCAGGACGATGTAATTGTCATCAGCGGACGGGTGGTTGAACAAAGCGACCAGGCGCCCCTATCCGGTGTGAGTATCAGCATCAAAAACAGCAATGCCGGTACTTTAAGCGACGGTGCGGGTAATTTCTCGCTGAAAACCCGGCTCAAGTTTCCGGTAACCCTGATCTTCAACGTACTCGGCTTCGAATCCAGGGAAATCGAAATCGCCAGCGCAACGGATCCACTGGCCATCGCCCTGGAATCCAAAGTGTTGTGGGCCAAGGAAGTGGTCGTATCCGCCTCGCGGGTCGAAGAAAGCATTTTAAAATCGCCGGTGGCGATCGAGAAACTCGACATCCGCGCCATGAAAGAGACCCCGGCCCCAACCTTCTATGATGCGCTGGAAAATGTGAAAGGCGTGCAGATGACCACATCGAGCCTGACCTTCAAAGTGCCGAACGCCCGGGGGTTCAACATACCGAACAACTTCCGGTTCATGCAGTTGGTGGACGGGGTGGATATGCAGGCCGCCACGCTCGGCGTCCCGCTGGGCAACGCCATCGGCCCGACCGAACTGGATATTGCCAGCGTAGAAATCACCCCTGGCGCTGCCTCCGCGCTCTACGGGATGAATGCCATCAACGGCATGGCCAACCTGACCACCAAAAGTCCCTTTATCTATCAGGGATGGGGGGTGTACCAGCGCCTTGGTGTCAATCACGTCGACGGCCAGGATTACGATCCCAGCCTGTTGCGCGAATCAGCGATCCGTTACGCCCGGGCGGTCGGCAAGCACTGGGCTTTCAAAGTAAATGCTTCGTATATGCAGGGCACGGACTGGCTGTCGGATACCCGGACCGACCAGGATCCGCAGTCGTTTAACGCGGCCAATCCGCGCTTTCCGGCGCTGGCCGGCGCCGACAATCCCGCCAGCGATTTGTGGAATAACTACGGTGACGAGCGCAATAACAACGTAGCCGTCCAGGTCAAATACAACAACCAGGATGAAACCTTCAACGTGCGCCGCACCGGCTATCTGGAGCGTGATCTGGTGGAGCCGACGGTGCGCAACATCAAGTTCGATGCGGGTCTGTACCACCGGTTCACCAACCAGCTGGAACTCTCCTACACCTACCGCTACGGTCTGATGGACGGTATTTTTCAGCGGGGCAATAAGGTGCAACTCCGCGACGTACAGGTCCAGAACCACCGTCTTGAATGGAAGGGCGAACGCTTTTTCCTGCGCAGTTACGTTTCTCTGGAAAATACGGGCAACTCTTACAACCTCAAGCCATTATCCGACAACCTCGACCTGAACTACGGATCCAATTCGGCCTGGGGTGCGCGCTACAAGACCGCGCTGCAAGCCGCTTTGGACAATGACGTCGCGCTCGCCGAAGCCCACCAGCAGGCGCGCCTTACCGCCGATGCCGGCCGGGTGGAACCTGGTACGCCGGCGTTTGAGCAACTGAAAGCGACCATCGTCGGCATCAACAACTGGGACATTGCCGCCAACGTGCCGGGCGCTCCGGCCACCGGCGGCGCCTGGTTGCTGCAAAAAAGCCGCCTGTACCACAGCAATGCGCAGTGGAACCTGAGCGATTACATTTCGTGGGCGACGGTGCTGGTTGGCCTGGATGCACGGGTCTACGAGGTGATCCCCGACGGTAACAACTTCGTAGACTTTTCCCGGCCGTTGGCGGAACGTACCCAGCCGGGCGGCCGGAACCAGTATTATTCGAAGTACGGTGGCTTCGTCCAGGCGACGAAGCTGCTGCTCGGTGATAAACTCAAACTCAACGCGTCGCTGCGCCTGGATCAGAATCCGGAGTTTTCGCCGAAACTCAACCCCCGCGTGGCAGCGGTGTACACCATTGCCCAAAAGCATAACCTGCGGGCCTCGTACCAGAACGGCTGGCGCTTTCCCGCCCTGTTCGAAGCGCTGTCGTTCGTCAATAATGGCAACGTGCGCCGGGTGGGCGGCCTGGCCCGCGTGAACGAGGGGCTGGGCTACCTGGAAAATTCCTATACCCTTTCCTCGCTCGACAACTTCACCGCGGCGGTGAATGCCGATGTAGCGGCCGGACTGCCCCAAAACGACGCCGCCCTGAAAAACCGGGCCATACTGGTGGTGGCCGATCTGCCGGCGACCCAACCCGAACACATCAACGCTTTCGAGGCCGGTTACAAGAGCGTACTGCTCGACAACAAGCTGGCCCTCGACCTGGATGTGTACTACAACATTTACGCTGGCTTTCTCGGCCAGGTGGAGGTGGCGGTGCCCAAAACGGACGCGGTCGGTACGGACGCCGCAGTGCTGGATATGCTTACCCGCTCCACACAAGAGCGTTACCGGGTGTTTACCAATGCGCGCAATACTTACAACAGCTACGGCTCCTCGGTCGGCCTGACCTATAATTTCTTTCGCAAGTTCACGGTCGGCGGCAACATCAATTACAACAACATCACCGAAAACAAAGCGAAGGACGTCTTTGTGACGGCTTTCAACACGGCGCGCTGGGCGACGAATATCTCGTTTGCCAACCGCGAAATTGCCCGCAACATCGGTTTCAACATCGTTTGGCGCTGGCAGGACAGCTTCCTCTGGGAAAGCCCGCTGGCCAACGGCGTGGTGCCGGCCTACAGTACCGTAGATGCGCAGTTCAACGTCCGGGTCCCCGCTTTGAAGACGACCATTAAAATCGGGGGCACCAACCTCATCAATCAACGCTACATTCAGTACGCCGCCGGGCCGACCATCGGTGGGCTGTACTACGTAGCCATTACTTTTGATAACACGGTGATCCGGTAAAGCGGATGTAAACGGAAGACCATAGATTTTTGCGTCCCGCAAGTGAGGGGGTGACTACCAGTTACCCCTCACTTGCGGGACGATCACAGTTATCCCACAAACTGCGTAGTTGAAATTTGACAATTACATGAAAATCAGACTTTTACTCTTAGCATTTAGCATTTCGATTACCGCATTGTCAGCTCAGAAAACTGTCAGCACCGAAGAGCAGGCCTGGTTCGCCGTGTTCAACCAGACCCGTTTTTCCAACCGCTGGGGCAGCTGGCTGGATGTGCATCTGCGGCTGAAGGATGATTTCGTGGGCGATCTGTCGCAGTTTATTCTGCGGCCGGGATTGACTTACTACCTCACCGACGACGTCCGGCTGACGGCGGGTTATGCCTACGTGCATCACTTTCCCGCCGAGGGGCATCGGAATATCGCCATGCCGGAACATCGTCCCTGGCAGCAGGTACAGTGGTTTACGCGCTGGCCGAAGGTCCGGCTGATGCAGTGGGTCCGCCTCGAAGAGCGCTTTCGTCGTAAAATATTGAATGACAATGCGTTGGCGGAGGGTTACAACTACAATCCCCGCATGCGTTACAACTTCGCTTTGTTTTTGCCGCTCACGAAAAAAGGTTTTGCGCCGGGCGGCCTGCAGTTTTTGCTGAATGATGAACTGCACGTCAATTTTGGGGAAAATATCGTCTTCAACCATTTCGACCAGAACCGGCTGTTTGCCGGACTGGTCTACCCGTTCAATGACCACGCTCAGCTACACGCGGGTTATATGAACCTCTACCAGCAACTTCCGGCAGGCAATAAATTCCGAAACCAGCATACGATCCGACTCTTTTATTTTCACAATTTTGATTTGCGCAAGCAGGTAAAGTAGGTCGAAACACCAGTTTCGATCCCACGCAGCCGAAACTGGTGTTTCGGTATACCACTATAACCACCCACCCAACGATGCAACAACTCCCGCCGCCGATCCCCACTTTCCGCGAAGCCCTCGGCTTCTGGCTGCGGCTGGGCTTCATCAGCTTCGGTGGACCGGCGGGACAGATTGCCATCATGCATGATTTTCTGGTGGACCAAAAACGCTGGATCAGTAACTCAAAATTCCTCCACGCCCTGAATTACTGCATGCTGCTGCCCGGTCCCGAGGCGCAGCAGCTCGCCACCTACACCGGCTGGATGCTGCACGGTACGCGGGGCGGACTGGCGGCGGGCATCTTGTTCGTGCTGCCTTCGGCGGTCATTTTGT
>JBKJKS010000518.1:0-4687 GCA_046597295.1 Saprospiraceae bacterium | reverse complement strand
GGTTGCGGGAATCCGCCCTACTGGCTGGCTGGCAACTGGCCCTGCGCGGCGACCCGGCGGCCCTGCAAATCATTGCGGTGGAAGGCCTGGACGAAGAGAACCACCTGCGGTCGGCCGACGGCACTTTGCGCGCGCTCTGGTTCGGCGCACAAAGCCGGGCTTTTGTGGCCGGTGAAACGATTTTTATTTTGAAAGTCCGGGCATTACGTCCCGTTTGGTTGTCGCAGGCCCTGACCCTGGATGATCAGAAAATGGCTTCCGAAGCCTATGCCGAGGCTGCGGAGCGCCGGCCATTCGCCCTGCACACCGGGGCGGATGGAACACCCGCAGGCGCCACTTTTCTGCCGCCACAACCCAATCCATTTGCGCTGGAAACGACGTTTCAATGCCAGCTGGAGCAGCCGGGCGAGCTCGTACTGGAAATTTTCGACGCTGCCGGACGATTGGCCTGCCGGCAGGCTACCGGCGCGTCACCCGGTCTGAACCGCTTGACGTTGTCCGCCAATAATTTGCCGGACCCAGGCGTCTATGCCTTCCGGCTACGGGCCGGCGATCAGGTATTTGCCGGGCGGCTGGTGCGGATGTAGCAGGTGGTTGATCTACTCCACAGTAGTCCCCAGGCGGGTCCCGGGACTGGAAACCAGGCCAGTGCTGTTCAGCGCATGGGCAGCGCGTGAAACTGGTAGCCCTCGCCGGCAAAATGGGCCAGTACGGCAGGGAGTACGAAGCGCAGGTTCTTTTCGGCTTTCCGACTATCGTGCAGCACAACGATGGAGCCGGGGCCGGCGTTACCGAGCACATTCTCCAGGCAACGCTGCGGGGTGATGCGCTGGTCGAAGTCGCCGCTTAACACATCCCACATGATGATCCGGAAATGCCGTTCGATGAACTGGCGCTGTCCGGGCAACAGGCGTCCGTAGGGGGGGCGGAACAAGCCGCTATCCACCACCCGGGCGCAACGGCGCACGTTGTGCAGGTAGGTCAGCCGCTCGGTCTGCCAGCCGTTCAGGTGATTGAAGGTATGGTTGCCCACCGCATGGCCTTCCGCCATCACCCGGGCGTATACGTCGGGGTGCCGGACCACGTTGTCGCCCACGCAGAAAAAGGTCGCTTTGGCGCCGAATTCCTGTAGTATATCGAGTACCCAGGGCGTCACCCCGGGAATGGGCCCATCATCGAACGTCAGGTGCAACACCCGTTCGGAAGTGGGCGCCGACCAGGTAAAGGCCGGTAACATGGCCTGCAGGAGCTTGGGTGTCTTAACCAGATACACGATAAAGCAGATGTCCCGAATACCGGGAATATAAAGAAGCGCTGTTCTCCGGCGGGAAACATCTACTTTTGCCAAAAGTTAGGCGAACGTCCTGAATTTTGACCCAACTTTTTCACCAAACACCTGGCATCCGACTCCGGTATAATGCGCGTTCGATTTGCACCTTCCCCAACGGGCGCCCTCCATATTGGCGGGGTACGTACGGCCCTGTACAATTACCTGTTGGCCCGCCAGCACGGCGGCACGTTTATCCTGCGGGTAGAGGATACCGACCAGACGCGTTATGTGCCGGGCGCAGAGGCCTATATCATCGAGTCTTTACGCTGGCTGGGTCTGCTGCCGGACGAGGGCGTAGGCTTCGGCGGCGATCAGGGACCCTACCGGCAGAGCGACCGGCAGCCGATCTATCGCCGGTACGCCGAACAACTGGTGGAAAGCGGCCAGGCCTACTATGCTTTCGACACCCCACAGCAATTGGACGAGCGTCGTCAGACCATTGACAATTTTACCTACAACTATCTGACGCGCAGTGATTTGCACAATAGCCTGACGCTTTCCATGGCGGAAGTGCAAAACCGCCTGGCGGCTGGCCAACCGCATGTCATTCGCCTGCGGGTGAACCCCGGCCGGGCCATTCACATCCACGATCTGATCCGCGGTGAGGTGGTGTTCCAGAGTGATGAGCTGGACGACAAAGTACTCCTCAAAGCCGACGGTATGCCCACCTATCACCTGGCCAATATTGTGGACGACCACCTGATGGGCATTACCCACGTGATCCGGGGGGAAGAATGGCTGCCGAGTACCGCGCACCACGTACTGCTGTACGAGGGCTTTGGCTGGGCAGACACCATGCCGCAGTTTTCGCACCTGCCGCTCATCATGAAGCCGGTGGGCAATGGCAAGCTCAGCAAGCGCGACGGCGCCAAATTCGGCATCCCGGTCTTTCCGCTGTCCTGGCCTTTGCCCGGAGAAAGCGCCCCGCCGGAAGACCATTTTCTGGGTTTTCGGGAGGCCGGATTCCTGCCGGCGGCAGTGCTCAATTTCCTGGCTTTGCTGGGCTGGCATCCGGGTGGCGACCAGGAAATATTTGCTTTGGAGGAATTGGTGGAGGCTTTTTCTTTGGCGCATATCAGCAAGGGCGGGGCGCGTTTCGACTATGAAAAAGCCAAGTGGTTCAACCAAAAATACATCCAAATGCTGGACAACTCGGTGTTGGCAGCTTATATTCGCCCTTTGGCAGACCGGAAAGGCTATGTGGTAAACGACGAATACCTGGCGCAGGCAGCCGGTCTGATGAAGGAACGGGTGACGTTTTTGACGGACTTCGTCGAAGTGGGCTATTACCTGTTCGAGCCGGTCCGGACGTATGACCGGGAAGCCATTGCCAAAAAGTGGAAGCCGGAATGGACGCCCGTTTTCGAGCGCCTGATCGCTTTTATAGGCGCCTATTCACCTTTCGGCCACGAACTGGAAGCAGCCGTGAAGCAGTTCCTGGTGGATCAGGGCGCCAAACCGGGTGATTTGCTGCCCTTATTGCGGGTAGCGCTGGCCGGCACGATGAAGGGCCCGGCTATTTTCGATATGGCCATGATTTTGGGGCAGACCGAAACCGTTGAGCGTTTGCGGGCGGCCCTGGTAGTGTTTAACGAGTAAGGATTGCTGATCATATTTTAGGGAATTTTATTCACCTTATCCACTGTGCATCCATCCGCCGACCCAATGGCCAAAAAGAACAGTCCTTCTCCGAAGAAACCAGTACCGAAGAAAAAATCAGGTCTGCCCGATCTGAATATCTATATCGATGAGCAAGGCCGGATCGTGAAAAACTACGACGTGGCCGAGTTGAATAATTTTTTAAACCAACATGTGCCGGATAAGAAACTGGAAGAAGGTTAGTACCTGGCGTTAAAGTTGAGACTAAAAACCGTGTTCCCGCCTCCGGCTACCGCCGACTATTAGCTTGTAATCCCTTTTAATCCTGAAACAAAAGCATTCTCAAGAACATTCCGGTTGGCGCCCCGCCGGCCGAACGAAACACGTCTCTATGACCAACCGGTTCATTCAGTTGCTCTGGTCGTTGCCGGCTTTGTCCGTCAGTATCCTGCTGTTCTGCCTACCGATCGGCCTGTGCGCCCAAGTGGATAAATTCAATTTCAGCTATTCCGGCCCGAATGTCGCCTCGGCCGGGCCGGACTGTAGCCGCACGTTGGCCAGCATCATTATGCCCCTGCCGGCCGTTAGCTCGACCGTGGGAGCAACGATTACCATGTCCATGCAGGACCCCAGCGAGACCTCCGGCAATTTTGCGTTCAACGATCCTATTCCGGCGCCCTATACGCTGGCGGTGGGCTGGCTGGTCAAGGACAACATGGGCAATTCGGCGCATTTTTACTTTTCGATCACCATCGTCGATCAGACGCCGCCAGTATTTGACCTGACCAATCACCCGGCCACCCTGAACCTCGGCTCCGTCGTGCAGGTACCGCCGGCAGTGAACCCGCCGGTCACCGATAACTGCACGCTGAATCCGAACCAGATCGTCGTCACCTTTACGCAAACTACGCCCCCCGACACCTGCGCCGCCGGCACCTACACCCGCACTTGGAAGGCCACCGATCAGCAGGGTAACACCACCACGTTTACCCAAACCATCAATATTACGGCGGATATGCTGCCGCCCCTGGTCGGCTCCCCGCCACAAAACGGTTCGTCGCCCTGCGCCCAGCTGGCTACGGCCTATCCCAATTGGCTGGCAACGCAGCTGAATACCAATTTCATGGTTTCCGACGTGTCGGGTATTAAATCCAAAACCAGCAACGGACCAGCTACTTTTCCCGCCGGCTGTGCCATGCCCCTGGTGGTAACTTTCCGGGCGACGGACAACTGCAACCTGTTCACGACCCGCACGGCCACCTTCACCACGTCCGATCCCAACGCGCCGGTGGTGGCGGTCGAAGCCCGGGATACCGTCGGTTATTGTTCGCCCACCAATGGTCACCTGCTCGCACTCAACAAATGGATCAATAAACGTGGTTATCAGCAAAGCAGCGACGCCTGTACGCCACCGTCCATGCTGGTCTATTCGATGAAAATCGGGGGTGTTACGCGCGATTCGGCGCAGGTGGTGGCGGCACTGCTGGCCTCGTTCGCCAATGGCTGCAGCAGTCAGCAGATCGGCACTCAGACCTATGCCAAGGTGCGCGGGAAAGTCACGGTGGATTTTTTCGTGCGCGATGCCTGTAACCAGGAAAGCAATGCCGGACAGGCTACTTTCGGGGTGATCGACACCCTACCGCCGGTCATCAGCGGGGTGAATAAGAATGAGGAATGCGGCGGCGGCAATGACCAGACGGCGCTGACTGCCTGGATCAATGCGCACGGCAATGCTACGGTCACCGACGGCTGCTCCGG
>JBKJKS010000269.1:0-6130 GCA_046597295.1 Saprospiraceae bacterium | reverse complement strand
GACCAGTGGAATTGAAGACGAGGTGCCGGCCGCCCGGCCTTCGCTGCCCGACCTGTGCGCTCTGCTCGCCGGCCAACAAGGCTGGTTGGTGCAGGACAATCTCTACATCACCCGCGCGAATGCCACCGAACGGGTCGCGACCCTGCGCAAAAAAGGCCTTACCGCTCAGGTGGTCAATAACACCTGCATCGAAGCGGGTCAGGGAGGCTTTGTCGTGTGGATGGGGAAGGTGCAGGCCACGCGGCAGCAAGCGCTGACCCAGGCCGCCAATTACGAGAAAGCCTTGCAACGCTACGGTTTACTCCAGGCTAAATTATCCCTGCGGCGCTTATTGTGATGCAGTAGAGCATGATGATTTTCAACCATTTATCGCTGGCGCAAAAAGTGACGCGCCTCACGGCACTGGGCCTGCTCGGGGGCATGGCGCTGTCGTGGCCCCTGTGGTATGCGGCAGCCCGGCCGGCTTTTCCCCTGCTGCCGGTCGTGGGTGCGCCGTCTATCGAATCCTGGTGGTGGTCAGTATTTAATGTCGGCTTACTGCTGCTTTTACTGGTGGGGATATTGATTTTTCCAAATCAAAAAAAACTGCGCCCGGCCCTGCTGTTGTGGCTGTCCGTTCTCTGCTGGCTTGACCTCAACCGCCTGCAACCGTGGGTCTGGCTATACGCCCTGGTCATTGCGGTAGGGCTGTTTGGCCAAAATGAAACGGAAATGCGGGACACCTGGCGCTGGCTGCTGGCGGCGGTATACGCCTGGAGTGGTTTTCATAAAATGACGCCCTACTTCGCAGCGGATAACTTTGCCTGGTTTTGCACGGCCTTCCCGTTCACCCGGCCCCTGGCCCCCTACCCTGCCCTGGGTTACGCCGTGGCCTTGCTGGAAATATCGCTGGCCGTTGGCTTGCTGTGGCGTCCAACCCGGCGGATATTTCGCTGGCTGGCCGTCGGTTTCCACGCCGCTATCATGCTGATGCTCAGCCCCTTGGGTCTGGACTGGAATACCGTGGTCATTCCCTGGAACATGGCTTTGGCCGGTCTGGTCTGGCTGGTTTTTGCCGAATCGGATACGACTACTTTTCCTAAAAAAAACGGGCTTCGGTTGCTGTTGGTATTGGCCGGCGTAGCGCCCCTGTTCCATTTTGCGGGTGGCTGGCCCGACGCCCTCAGCTGGAAATTGTACAGCAACACGCAGCCGGAGGCGACTTTCTATGCCCCCGCCCATTCTTTTACACGCTCCATCCAGGCGGAGGCCATGTGGGAAAGCAATGCTTTTGATCAGGACAGCAAGCTGCTGCTCGACGACTGGGCCAACGCGGAAATGCAGGTGCCCATGTTTGCGGCGGACCGCACTTTTCGCCAGGCAGCGCTTTACCTTTGCCGCTGCACCACGCAACCCGACAGTGCCGGCTTGCATATCCTGACGGTTCGGCCATGGAACCGGCAGGGAGAACAATGGCAAAGCATTCCCTGTCGCGTGTTGCTGGGCAAGCCTGATTAATTACGATAATTGCTAACGGACGGAATCTTTCGTCTCCCACACCAATGACCAAGAATTCCCTGCTTTGGCAAATTACCCCGGCGGAGGGCGGTCCGCCTTCCTACCTCTTCGGCACGATGCACGTCCGGGATGCACGGGCCTTCGGCTGGCTCGATACGGCCCTGGACCGGCTGGCGGATTGCACGGTTTTTGCAACTGAATTTGACTTTTCCGACACCGATGGAGCGGCCATTGCGGACGTGCTGCGCCTGCCCGACGGCGCCACGCTGGAGCAACTGTTGCCGCGGAGCGCCTGGAAGAACCTGGACCGCTACGCCCGCAAAAAACTCGGTGTACCGGGAGAAAGACTGCAGCACCAGCACCCGATGCTGGTTAGTACCGCCCTCACGGCGGCGTTCATGGCCGAGGAAGCCACGCATTCCCTGGATGAGACCTTATGGCACGCTGCACAGGCCGCCGGCAAACGCTGCACCGGCGTGGAGACCTTTGCGGAGCAGTTACAGACCCTGCGCAAGATTACGCTCGAACAACACCTGCAAAGCCTGACCTGGTTGCTCAAAAATTTCGGCCGGCAGCGGCGGCGGATGCAAAAAATGATGAACCTGTACGCCACCAGCGACCTGCAGCGCCTGTACCAGGCGGCGAAGAAAGACGCCAAAGGCCTGCGCCGGGTGCTGCTCTACGATCGCAATGGCCTGATGGCCCGGCGTTTCGGCGCTATTGCCCGGTCACAATCGCTCTTTTGTGCCGTTGGCGCCGGGCACCTGGCCGGACAAAAAGGGATGCTGCGGCTGTTGAAAAAAGCGGGGTTTAAAGTACAGGCGATGGAAGTGCTGACGGATGGCTCAAGCAACGAGTTCTATCGGGAGACCCTCCCCGGATCTTCGGGCAAACTTTGAACTTTTTTCTGTCCTGTTTTTGCGCCGTATTGTTTCTGCTACCTTGCTTTTACCTGATTACCCTTTTCCTGCTCATGTCGCCACCGCTCCTGCCTGTATTTTACTGCCCACCGGTGGCGTGGTTCGTGCAGTTGTGGCCGGCCGAAAAGGTGCTGCTGGAAGCCTGCGAAAACCACCAAAAAGGCAGCCTGCGCAACCGCTGTTACCTCGCCGGACCCAACGGCATCCAGCGCCTCAGCATTCCGCTCGAAACTGGCAAACACCAGCAGAAGCCGGTGCGCGACGTGCGCATTGCCTACGACGAACCGTGGCCCCGGCAGCATTGGCGCAGCATCCGTACCGCCTACGGGAATGCGCCTTACTTCGAGCACTATGCCGATGCATTAGCGCCTGTTTTTGAAAAGCGCTTCGAATTTCTGTTCGATTTCAACCTGGAAATCCTGGACTTCTTCCTGCGTAAATTCGGCTGGCCGGGAACATTATATTTAACGGATAACTACCAGGCGCCTGACACTTTGCCGGCCGCGAACGATTTTCGCCAGGCGTTTTCGGGAGATGTTGTTGCTTTGCCGCCTTGGTTCCGGCCAGCACCCTATCCGCAGGTGTTCACCGAGCGCCACGGTTTTTTGCCCAATTTATCCGCACTCGATCTGCTGTTCTGCTGTGGAAATCAAGCTGGAGCGGTGCTGGCCAGATAATTTTTTGTCCTGCTGTAAGCATCTGAAAATCACATCATTAGACGCTTACAGCATGACAAAAGCACAACCATTAAAATACCCATGAATTACCCACTATGTCCCTGACCGCGTCCGACATTTTGCAAAAACTCGAGCACCAAAAGGTGCTCATTATTGGCGACGTGATGCTGGACCGTTACCTCACCGGCAGCGTACAGCGCATTTCGCCGGAAGCGCCGGTGCCGGTGGTGCTGCACAACAACACGGAGAACCGGCTGGGCGGTGCGGCGAACGTAGCCCTGAACGTGCGGGCGCTGGGCGGTGTGCCGCTGCTCTGCAGCGTGGTCGGACAGGATGCCGATGGAACGGTGCTCCGGCAACTGCTGCCGCAGCAGGGTATTTCCGGCGAGGGACTCGTATTATCCGGCAGTCGCTGCACCACGGTGAAAACCCGGGTGCTCGGCAATAACCAGCAGATGCTGCGCATCGACAGCGAGGACGTGCACGACCTGGACGCTGACGAAGAGGCGCTTTTTTTGGCAAAAATTCGTCTCCTGCTCGATGCGCACGATGTACGGGTGGTTATTTTGCAGGATTACAACAAAGGTGTGCTGACGCCGCAGGTGATTTCCGCAGTCATCAGGGAAGCGCAACTACGCGGTATTCCCACCGCAGTGGATCCGAAGAAAGCCAATTTCTTCGCTTATCGAGGCGTTACGCTGTTCAAACCCAACCTGAAAGAAATACGCGACAGCGCGCCTTTCGCCGTCGGAGCCGAGCCGGAATCGCTGCGCCGGGCAGTCGATTTCCTGCGCTCCAAGCTACAGAATCCTTTGACGATGATCACTTTATCGGAACGCGGCCTGTTCCTCGATCATGAGGGGCAGGGACGGCACTACCCCACCGTGGCGCGTAACGTGGCCGACGTGAGTGGCGCCGGCGATACGGTGATCAGCATCGCCTCGCTGGGCCTGGCGGCGGGGCTGGATTGGCCGACCATCGCGCTGCTTTCCAACCTGGCCGGCGGGCAGGTCTGCGAGTTCGCCGGTGTGGTACCGGTACGCCGCCCGATTTTGCTGCAGGAACTGGAACAAGCGCTCGAAGAAAAAATCTGAGTGCGCCTTACCGAACATTTTTGTTTCTTTGCGGCCGGTTCCAAACTTACACGAAAGTCCTTTGAAATTCTATGCTTAGTCGTCGCAGCGTCCGTATTAAGGTCATGCAGTTGTTGTACATGCTCAACCGGGACGAACAATTGTCGTTCCCGGACCTGGCCAAAGATTACAATGAGGGCATCTGGAAAGCTTATGAGCTGTACATTTTCCAGCTGCACCTGCTGCTGAAAGTGGCCCAATACGCGGAAAAAGACGCCCTGAACCGGGCCGCCAAATACCTGCCTTCCGACGACGACAAAGTATTTATTCCCCGCCTCTACCAGAATCCATCCATCCAGAGCCTGGCCAACCATACCAGCTTTTTGAATATCGTGAGCAAGTACAAGGCCCACGAAAATCTGGACGAGGACCACATCCGCACGCTCTACCTGGCCCTGGGCGAAACGGCGGAGTACAAGGCTTACCTAGCCCTGGAAGAGCCGACCACCGAGGAGACGAACAAATTCTTACTGGAAATGTACCGCTTCCTCATCAACCACGATCTCTTCGTGGAAATGACGGAAGACCGCTTTAATAACTGGCAGGACGATGAGTCGCTGGTGGTGGGCGCCATGAAGAAAACCCTGAAAGTCATGCCCTTCACCGGCGAATTCTATAAGGAGTTCGAACCGTCAGATGAGACGGTGCGCGAGTTCGGCGAAGAACTGCTGCGCAAGACCTGCCAGGAAGACCAGGCTCTGTTGGAACACATCGAGCCGACGCTCAAGAACTGGGATGCCGAGCGCGTGGCCGTGCTGGACATGATCATGCTGAAAATGGCCCTCTGCGAACTGCTCTACTTCCCGACTATTCCCACCAAGGTCACCCTCAATGAATTCGTAGAAATCTCCAAGGTCTATTCCACCGATAAGAGCAAGGATTTCATCAACGGTATACTGGACCGGTTGATGAAGAAATTGATGAAGGAGGAAAAGATTGTAAAAGAGGGACGGGGATTGATCGAGTAATGGTCGTGTAAGCCGAAACACCAGTTTCGGAACTCGCCGGAGGCTAAACTGCTGTTTTGCCCTACCTGCAGGGCTATATTTTTTGCGGGTGATGGAAGAAGGGCAAACGGTGACGTTGCCGGGAATCAAGGATTGAGCAAGTGCGGGGTCAAACGCCTTTTACTGTCCGGAGAATTTGTCCAGCAATAAGTATCGGCTGCGGCCCGTCTCCGCTTCCACCCGGGTATTTACATCAATGTACATGACTGGTGCGGCCTGGCCGCTTTTCAGCGCTGACCAGGCAGGTATGCCCAGTCCATTCGGATCACCCGTTTCTATAAAGTTGACAAAACAGGCCTGCAGGATGGCCGAGACTTTGAAATCTTCCGGCTGCCAATCGTAGACCCGGTTAGTCGGCAGATTCCCCATCGCGTATTCAATTTCTGCTGAATGCACCGCGCCAGCGGCGACCGGCGCTTTTTGAGCAGTCGAATCTTTGATCACACCGCCCGCCAGACCCGGCACGGCATTGCCCATTTCGGAGCGCATGGCTGGTCGCGAACGAGCATACAGGTAGCGATAGACCGGCCGGTTACCTGTCTTTGCGTGCAGGTCGGACCATTTCCAGGTGCTGAAACCAATGAAGCGGTCACTGGCCAGATCGGTGGCGGCCTGGACCACTTCCCGGTCGGTGGCAGGGTGATACACCTTCAGTACGTCCGCCGCCCGGTCGCCGTATAACTTCCGGACCGCCTGGTCAAAGTTTTCCCGGGTGGGGGCTTCCGCGCCCAGCACCGCCCGGGAATTGCTCTCTTCCGAATTCCAGCCGGCCAGCAGCGGGATCTTCGCCTGTTGGCCGGCCGCATACAGAGCCGCCGGCGTTTGCGGAAAGAAATAGCCGTCCACGGTCACCCGGAAGAGTTCCCATTCATGATTAGCACCAATTTCGAGCAACC
>JBKJKS010000055.1:0-16043 GCA_046597295.1 Saprospiraceae bacterium | reverse complement strand
CAGCAGAAATCCCTATTTCTATCGCAAATCTAACGCCTGGTAATCCCGGATCTTACATCAACGATCCCACGATTCCGATTTACCACCAGCGCGCAGCGACATTTATTTGTCTTTCTCCTTAAAAAAATGAAAATAATTTGTAGAATTTGGAGAATCTCAAAACTAGCGTACATTTGCCGTATGTTCAAACATACTGATTGGGGCATATGACGATTGATACCGAAAGCAAAGCCCCGCTCCACAACAAGGTGGAACGGATGATGCGCGCGCTTATTGAACAACCCAGGTACCGAAACGGCGAGTTGCTGCCGAAGGAAGTGGACATTGCCGACCAGCTCGGAATAGCCCGCAATACGGTTCGCCATGCCATCAGCAAGTTGGTGAACGAAGGCCTGCTTATTAGAAAAAAGGGCTTTGGCACCAAGGTGGCAGCAAAGCGAATCCCAACCAAGCTGGATAGCTGGTGGAGTTTTACCAAGGAAATGCAAGCCCAGGGCATTGAGGTGGTGAACTTCGAACTGGATGTGCAAACCCTGGCCGCAGGGGAGGAGGTTGCCGCCGCTTTTAACATCAAGAAAAGCACTAAACTGGTTCGAATGTCTCGATTGAGGGGGACGCCTGCCGGGCCAAGTTTATTGACGATTTCGTGGTTTCATCCGCGCTTAAAAATGTCTGGCCAGGAAAATTTTTCCAAACCCCTGTACCAAATGCTGGAAGAAGATTTTGGGGTCATCGTGGCTTTATCGAGAGAAGAAATCAGCGCTATTAGTGCCGAAGCATCCTTAGCAGCCAAATTGGGCATTGAGCCTGGCGCCCCTTTGCTGTTTCGTCAACGACTCATCTTTGACACCGACGGCCGGGTGATTGAATTCAACAAAGTGTATTACAAAGGCGATGGGTTCAATTACTCCATAGACATTGAAAGAAGATAACGCAGCCCTTCACAAACCATATCCTCCTGCTTGCACATCCATTTATTCATCGATTAATATCAAAAAAATGGGGCGTTCCTTACTCTTACTCTTACTATTTACGGGCTACTGTTTCGTTTCGCACGCTCAACAGATCACCGGTAAAATCACTTCTGCAGAAGACGGAATTCCGCTTCCCGGCGCTACGGTCGTCATCAAAAATACAAGCAAAGGGACGACTGCGGATAACAGTGGCAATTATGAACTGAGCGTCGAACCGGGGACTACCCTGGTGATCAGTTATGTTGGCTTTGAAAAAAAGGAGCTGGTTCTCGGCAGTGAATCGGTGTACAACATTGCGCTGCAGCCCAGCGCAGGTCTGTTGAAAGACGTTGTGGTGGTAGCTTACGGCACTGTAAAGAAGAGCGACCTGACGGGCTCGGTCTCTTCCATCTCTTCTGAAGATTTGAACCGTACTGCGCCGGTTTCACTCGATCAGGCTTTGCAGGGGCGCGCAGCAGGGGTACAAGTGACCCAGGTAAGCGGCCGGCCGGGCGGCCAGACATCCATCCGGATTCGGGGCAGTAGTTCCATCAATGCCGGTAATGAGCCGTTGTATGTTATTGACGGAATGCTCATCACCAGCGACAATGGCGAAACCAATGCCGGCGGCACAGCCGGGTCGGGTCTGAACGGTTTATCTGCCATCAGTCCGGGCGATATCGAGCGCATCGAAATCCTGAAAGATGCCTCCGCCACCGCTTTATATGGTTCCCGCGGGTCGAATGGGGTGGTGCTCATCACCACGAAAAGGGGCAAGGCAGGCAAATCTACCATTTCGTTCGACACTTATTATGGCACCCAACAGGTTTCTAAAAAGCTGGAACTGCTGAACGGGGAGGAGTTTGCCAATTACATGAATAAATTCAGTGAAGATTCCGGATTGCCGTTTGACGTGCGGTATTTGATACCAGAGAATATTGGCAAGGGCACGGATTGGCAGGAGGCCATTTTCCGGACCGCACCGATGCAGAGTTACCAATTGAGCGCAAATGGCGGCAGTGAGAACACGCAGTTTGCCATCAGCGGCGGATATTACCAACAAGATGGGATCATCCTGAATTCTGATTTTGAACGCTTCAACCTGCGTTCCAATCTTGACCAGAAAATTAACAACCGGGTAAAGGTTGGCAGCAGTATCAGTCTGAGTAAAATAAAATCAAATGGCGTACTAACCGGTGCGCAAAGTTCCGGAACAGGCACCCTGCTGCCAGGCGCTACTTCCTCCGCGCTGCTCTTCCCATCCACGTTGCCGGTACTCAATCCGGCGGTGGCAGGAGGCTATACCTTAGAAGACGACCGTGGCCGAAACATTGGCAACCCGGTGGCGGATGTGCTGGAAACCGACAACGTGACCAATAATCTGAGGGCCATTGGCAATGTCTATGCTATTGTAAACCTGGCGAAAGGATTGAATTTTAAAGCCAGTGCCGGCGCCGACGCTTTCTCGGTAAAAGACAATCGCTTTGTTCCCAATTATTTAAAAAGATCGAAGCCTAACAATGGCGATGCTGTGGTGGCCACGGTAGATGGCCTAAGCTGGCTCACGGAGTTTACCCTGACCTATGCCAATACGATAGGTAGACGCCACACCTATGACCTTTTGCTCGGCAATACCTATCAGGGATTTCAGTCCGAACGGTTGTTCGCTTTCGCGCTTGATTTTCCGGACAACCGTACCGGATGGCATAGCCTGGGCAGTGCCCTCAACCCGCAACCTGCCGGTACCGGTGAGTCGAACTGGGGTATCAAATCCTATCTGGGGCGCTTGAATTATGGTTTTGACAACAGGCTCCTGCTTACCTTAACCGGCCGGGTAGACGGCGCTTCCAAGTTTGGAAAAAACAATAAATACGGCTTTTTCCCTTCCGGATCCATCGCCTGGAAGTTGCATGAGGAGGACTTTATTCAAAAACTCGGCTGGTTTTACAGCCTCAAACCGCGCTTAAGCTACGGTGTGATCGGCAACCAGGATATATTCCCGTATGCTTCGCTGGCAACCATTGGCACCGTTGGGCAGGGTGTTTTTAACAATGACGAAGCATACATCGGGCAAGAGCCACTGCGCTATCCCAATCCAGACCTGAAATGGGAGCGCACCTCGCAGGCAGATTTTGGTTTGGATATGGAATTTGCCAAAGGCAGGGTCGGCGCCACCTTCGATGTATACCAAAAGCAAACCACTGACCTGCTGCTTTTTACCCCATTGCCCGCCACGACCGGCTTCACCGGCGCCCTTTTCAATATCGGGGGATTGCGCAACCGGGGTCTGGAACTTGCGCTCAACACCGTGAACCTGACCGGCCCGTTTACGTGGCAAACAGACCTGAATTTTTCCATCAACCGCAATGAGATCACATCGCTTGCCCAAGGGAAAGACATTTTTGTGCCCGGTGTTCTAACCGTACCGGCAGGATGGAGTATTCTTCGGGAAGGGGAGTCCATCGGCACATTCTACGGACTTCTTTCTGACGGGCTTTTTCAGACAAACGAGGAGGCAATGACCAGCGCGCACCTGAAAGCGCAATCGCCCAAAGCGGGCGACCGGAAATACAAAGACATCAACAGCAGAGATGCGCAAGGCAAACTGACCGGGCAGCCAGATGGCATCATAGACGAAGCAGACCGGACGATCATTGGCAATGCCACGCCGGATTTCTTTTGGGGTTTGACCAATAAATTTTCCTGGAAAGGCCTGGACCTGTCCGTCTTTATCCAGGGTGTACAGGGCAATCAAATCGTGAATGCCTATTTATTTGAAATTGGCTCCCTTAATTCGGAAACCAATGTTCTGAAGGAGTTTTATGACAACCGCTGGACGCCGGAAAATCCCAACAATATTTATCCTAAGGTCAATCCTTCCGAGCGCAACATTTTCAGTGATGCGCAAATAGAAGATGGTTCTTTTATCCGCTTAAAGAACATCACCATGGGCTACACCCTGCCCGTGAAATGGCAGCAACGGATTAAAAGTAACAATTTTCGAATTTACGCAAGTGCCAACAACCTGAGGACATACACGAAATACAGGGGCTATGACCCGGAGGTAAATGCATTCGGACAAAGCAATCTGCTGCAAGGGATCGACTATGGCGGCTACCCCTTGGCCACCTCCTTCATCGGCGGTATTCAACTGAACTTTTAATCAACTAAAAGTTATGAGAAAAATATTGTTTCGCTATTTGCTCCCTTCCATACTGCTGTTATGCGGCGTTTTGGCCTGTAAGAACCTGCTGGAGGAAAATCCGCAAGACCAGGTTTTTATCGAAAATTTTTTCGAGACAGAAAATGACGCCACGGCCGCGGTCAACAGTGTTTATGCCATTTTGAATGCGACCAGTTCGGCGCCCAATTTTGGCGGCGTTTATTTTAGCAGCTACTGGGTTACGACCGGGCTGGCGTCTGATGAAATGGAAAACAGGCTGGCCGCGACCGACTTTGATCAGTTGGCAAATTTCAGCCATCGTCCGGTGAACGGGGTTTTGTACGAGTTCTGGGCGCTCGCTTACAAAGGCATCAACAATGCCAACTTTGCCATCGACGGCATTCCAAACGTAAAAGCGGCGGAGACCTTTAAAAATCATCGCGTGGGCGAGGCCCGGTACTTGCGCGCCATGCTCTATTTCGACTTGGTTCGTTGGTTTGGCGACATCCCGCTGGTGCTGCGCCTGGGTGGAGCGGTGACCCCTTCGCGCAACTCCAAAGAGGAAGTATACACGCAGATCATCAGTGATCTGGAGTTTGCAGCGGCCAATTTGCCTGAAAGTTACGCCCCCAACGATGGCCTGGGCAGGGCGACCAAAGGTTCGGCAACGGGCCTTTTGGCAAAAGTTTACCTGACCACCGGAGCATGGCAAAAATGTATTGATGCCTGCAACAGCATCATCAGCTCCGGCAAATACGGGCTGTACAATGATTTTTCGGAAGCATTTCTTGTCCCCAATGAGAACGGCAAGGAAACCCTGTTCAGCGTTGGTTTCGGCACAGCAAACAACAGTATTTCTTTCTGGGAAGAAGGGCAATTCAACGTTCGCCTGTTGCCCAGACAACTCAGCGGGCAGATACCAGGGGTCAATGCCCAGGGCTGGCAGGTGGCTACCCAGAACCTCTATGATAGTTATGACCCGCAAGACCGGCGCCGGGAAGTGACGCTGTTGACCACCATCAATAACGTGGATGGATCGACTACCACGGTGGAGCCGCACATCCAGAAATATTGGGACAAGGTAAACGAACCACTGGCCGGCAATACCAGCCACGATTTTCCTTACCTGCGCTACGCTGATGTGTTGCTGATGAAAGCCGAGGCTTTAAACGAATTGAACAACGGCCCAAACGCCGACGCCTACGATGCCGTCAACCAGGTGCGCAAGCGTGCCCGTTTCAACGGGACCACCGAATTGCCCATTCTGCCGGATTTGCAAGGGCTGGAATATCAATCATTCAAGGACGCACTCCTGCTGGAGCGCCGGCACGAATTTGCCGGAGAAGGCCATCGTTGGTTCGATTTGGTTCGCTTCAAAAAACTGGAAACGCTCGTGCCGATCGCCAAGCCCGGGGTAGAACCACAGCCCTTTCACTATTTGTTCCCGATCCCGCAAGGAGAGATTGACTTGAACCCCAATTTGTTGCCACAAAACCCGGGATACTAACCTCATCATCCATTTTTATCCCCCAACAATGGCAGTTATCGCAATAGACCTCGGTGGTACGAGGATAAAATTCGGTCTGGTAGCGGACGGACAAATGCGCGCCTCCACAACGGTAGCGGTCCCTTCAAGCGACAGCTTTGCGGAGGTATTGCCAGTGATTGAAAAGCAAATCGGACAACTACTGCAAGAAACTGGAAATACCCGCCTCGAGGGCATCGGCATGGCATTTCCAACCATTGTGGACAGTGATCGAATGCAGCTCTTGTATAAATACGTAAAATACAACGATGCCAACGACCTCAACCTGAGGGCCTGGGCGCAGGAAAAATGGGCGGCGCCCTTGGTCATGGAAAATGACGCGCGGGCTGCCCTGCTGGGTGAATGGCAATACGGCGCAGGCATGGACACGGATCACCTCGTCATGGTCACCATCGGCACGGGCGTTGGCAGTGCGGCTTTGGTCAATGGCAGACTATTAAAGGGCAGCCACTACTTAGCGGGCAATCTTGGGGGCCACCAAAATATCCGTTTCGATGGCGTGCAGTGCAATTGCGGCAATGTAGGCTGTTTGGAAAGCGAAGCTTCGTCCTGGGCATTGTCCGCTATTATGCAGCGGACGCCGGGCTTTGCCGAAAGCCCCTTTGCCAAAGGTGAAAATATTGATTTTGAAGCGGTATTCCGCCTCGCGGCAGCCCATGAACCTTTCGCACTTTCCATCCGGAATCACTGCCTCGAAGTCTGGGCCGCCGGCATCCTGAACCTCATTTTTTCCTATGATCCGGGGCGGGTGGTCATCGGCGGTGGCGTTATGCACAGTGCTGCGGTGATCTTGCCTTTTCTACAACATAAAATTGATCAGGCAGCCTGGTTGCCGGAAAATGCCGTCCAGTTAGTCGCAGCGCAGCAGCCAGATTGGGCAGGTGTGTTGGGCATGGCTTATTTGGCGGCCAAAGCCAATACCCATTCCAACCATAAAAGCACCACAGTTTGAGCTCGAATTACGACAAATTTCCCACGGTAAAGATTACTGGTTACGACAAAGAGTGTTGGGCTGGTTGGCCGGCCATTTTCGATAAGCTACGAACTGAAATCGCAGAGCAGCCCAAGGAACGAACCGTGATTGCCGTGGAAACCTACCCCGGCGTGGATGATGAAGCGCTGATACGAGCGATTCAAAACGGGCTTCCGCTAGCCAGTTTTTTTCACGCCAGCCAGGCTTTCCTCGACGAGGCTGATATAGACAAACTGACGTACCCGGACGTCACGGATGACCGCGTTTTTGGATACATGACGCGCTTAACGATCGCGCAGTTTTTTGATCCCCGGAAATTGCAGGATATGCAGGCACAAATTCGGCAGACAGCCGGAATCATCCTGGTATATGGCACCGGCGCCACCCTGGTGGCAGAAGCCTGGGACCTGCTGATGTATGCCGACATGGCCCGTTGGGAAATCCAGCAGCGCATGCGTCGGCAAGAGGTGTCCAACCTGGGCGTCCGGAATCACCAGCTGGAATTCAGCCGGATGTATAAACGCGCCTACTGCGTGGATTGGCGCGTCGCAGACCGGTTGAAGCGAAAATTGCTGGACGGCTTTGATTTTATCCTGGACACCAATGAAAAAAACCATCCCAAAATGGCCTCCGGCGAAGCCTTTCGGGAGGCCCTTCGCCAGTCGGTACAGCGACCCTTCCGGGTAGTGCCCTTTTTCGACCCCGGTCCCTGGGGCGGACAGTGGATGAAAGAAGTTTGCGACCTTGATCGATCCGCAAACAACTATGCCTGGTGCTTCGATTGTGTGCCGGAAGAAAACAGCCTGCTGCTGGATTTTGGGACCATCACCATGGAGATTCCCGCTATCGATCTGGTCTTTTTCCAGCCAAGACCTTTGCTGGGCGAGCATGTTTTCTCCCGCTTTGGCGCTGAATTTCCCATTCGATTCGACTTTTTGGATACGATGGATGGTGGAAATCTGAGTTTGCAGGTGCATCCCCTGACAGCCTATATCCGGGAACATTTCGGTATGTTTTACACCCAGGATGAAAGCTATTATATGCTTGATGTCAAAGCGGACGCTTATGTCTATCTCGGGCTGAAAGAGG
Organism: Saprospiraceae bacterium; assembly: GCA_046597295.1. Lineage (GTDB taxonomy): Bacteria > Bacteroidota > Bacteroidia > Chitinophagales > Saprospiraceae > M3007. The sequence goes on along the minus strand of JBKJKS010000055.1, from coordinate 8,319 downwards.
ATATTCAACCGGAACAAATGATTGCTGAACTGGAGGCCGCCGAACGAGGTGAAGTGGCTTTTGATGCTGAAAAACACGTCGGGCGCTGGCCAGTACAAAAACACGACCACGTGCTCATTCCTGCCGGAACAGTGCATTGCTCCGGCAAGAACAGCATGGTTCTGGAAATTAGTGCCACGCCCTACATCTTCACCTTCAAACTCTGGGATTGGGGCCGCCTTGGAATGGACGGCTTGCCCAGGCCCATCAACATCGGGCATGGCCAGGAAAACATAGTATGGGATAGAACCACCGACTGGGTGCGGAAAAATCTTCTGCATCGCGTTGAAGTAATGGCGGAAGGAAATGGCTGGCGAGAGGAAAGAACCGGGCTGCACGAAACGGAATTTATTGAGACGCGTCGCCATTGGTTTAGCCAAAAGGTGCAGCACACCACTGCCGGAAACCTCCAGGTGCTCAATCTGGTGGAAGGCAGAGAAGTTATAGTAGAAAGCCCGACCGGCGCTTTTGAACCTTTTGTGGTGCATTATGCAGAAACCTTTATTGTGCCTGCTGCGGTAGGGGACTATACCATTCGGCCTTTTGGCGAAAGCGAAGGTCGGGAATGCGCTACTTTGAAAGCGTTTGTCAGGACTTAACAAAATAGTATTAAAGATCAACTCAACGGTCAACGCAACATGTCATTATCAACGAATACCACTGATAGCCTTAATATGCGCACGGTTTACCTACTCACCGCAGTGGCTGCGCTGGGCGGGTTACTTTTCGGCTACGATACGGCCGTCATTTCCGGCGCTATTGGTTTTTTGAAAATTAAATTCCAGCTCTCCGCGGCGATGACGGGTTGGGCAGCCTCCAGTGCCATCATCGGCTGTATTTTCGGGGCAATGTTTGCTGGTTGGGCCAGCGACCGTTTCGGGCGAAAAAAGGTGCTTATTTTAACCGCCATTTTGTTTGCAGTATCCGCCATTGGTGCAGCAATTCCGGCCACCCTGACCCAATTTGCCATCTTTCGCTTTATTGGCGGGTTGGGCATCGGGGCCGCATCGATGGTATCACCCTTGTATATTACGGAGTTGGCGCCCGCTAAAATCAGGGGCAAACTCGTATCGTACTACCAACTGGCCATTGTGATTGGTATCCTGGTAATTTTCTTCGTCAATACCCTCATCCAGGGCTCTGGCGATGAGGCCTGGAATATTGAGTACGGCTGGCGCTATATGATGGCATCGGGCGTCCTGCCGGCATTACTGTTCCTGATCGCCTTGTTTTTTGTGCCGGAAAGCCCGCGTTGGTTGAGCAAGGAAGGCCGCGAAGCGGAGGCTTTAGCCGTGTTGTCGAGCATCAACGGCATCTCTAAAGCCAGCGAGATACTGGAAGAGGTAAAAGCAACGCTGCACGAAGAACGCGGCACCCTGCAGGAGTTGTTTGCAGGGCGTTTTCGAAAAGCCATTTTTGTTGGCATTGGTTTATCCATCTTTTCCCAGGTACAGGGCATTAATGCCATCATGTACTACGCACCGGAGATTTTCAAAGCGGTTGGCACCGGTACCGATGCGGCATTTCAGCAGACTGTTATCATCGGCATTATCAATGTATTGTTCACCTTCGTTGCCATCAACTGGGTGGACAAACTGGGTCGAAAAACCTTGTTGTTATTGGGTGGCGCAGGGATGGGCATCAGCTTACTGATGGTCGGCCTGGCGTTTCATTTCGGCTGGACGGGCTACGGGCTGCTGGCTTTTATCCTGCTCTACATCGCATCTTTTGCAGCTTCTTATGGCCCGGTCACCTGGGTGGTGATTTCCGAAATTTTCCCGATCAAAATGCGCGGCATCGCGATGTCCGTGGCCACGTTTGCCCTCTGGGTGGCCGTTTACCTGGTGACACAGATGTTCCCGATTTTGCTGGAAAAAGCAGGTCCGGCAGCTACATTCTGGATATTCGGCGTGATGTCATTGCTGGCTTTCTTCTTCGTTTGGTCACAGGTGCCGGAGACGAAAGAGCGAACGCTGGAAGAAATTGAACAGTCGTGGTAAAAGGTAAAATTTCGCTTTTATAGTCAACGCAAAGTGGTTTTGAAAGAATCTGGATCTGCAACTTATTCACAATCAATATTCTAAACCCTCTAAACCTTTCTAAACCACTCTAAACCGACTATAAACAGGTTAATTCAGCAATTTATGAACAGAAATTTCTCCATAGCCCTGCTGCTTTTTACCAGCATCTGCTCCGCACAAACAGGAAAAAAATTGCCTGTTGACTATGTAGACTGCATGATTGGAAACCACGATAGTCGCTGGATGCAATTTCCGGGTGCATCCATGCCTTTTGGTATGGTCAAACTCAGTCCCGACAACCAACGCCAGGGCTGGAAAGCAGGCTACGAATACGAGATAAACAGCATTTCCGGGTTCAGCCACCTGCATTCCTGGACCATGGATGGGCTGCTCATGATGCCCACGCTGGGCAAATTACAGGTAGAGCCGGGAAAGGAAAACGACCCCGATGGCGGTTACCGCTCCCGCTTCCGGCACGCAACAGAAACGGCTACCCCCGGCTACTATTCCGTAATGCTCGACGATACGAAAATAAAGGCCGAGATCACGGCGACCACCCGCGCGGGCTTTCAGCGCTATACCTTTCCAAAATCGGACAGCGCCCGGGTGATGATCGACATGCAAATCGAGTCGGAATACGGCACCGAATTATTTGACGCACATATTACCAGGGTCAGCACTACCGAAATAGAAGGGTATTCCCTGCAGCAAAGCCTGCGGGGAGCAGGTTGGAACGAGTACCAATTGTATTTCGTCATCCGGTTCAATAAACCGTTTTACTCCTTCAACGGCTGGACGCGGGATGGGGTGCAACGCAATGTCAAGACCTTGTTTTCAGGCTGGGATCACGGCGATTTCGGCGCATTTGTGCACTTCAAAACAAAGGCAAACGAGCAAATTCTGGTACAAACCGGCCTTTCTTTCGTCAGTCTTGAACAAGCCCGGCTTAACCTGGACACCGAAATCACGAAACCTTTTGGTTGGGATTTCGATGCCGTTCATAACACCGCCCGCAAGGTGTGGAACGACCTTTTAAGGGTCATTGAAATTGAAGGCAAGGATGAGGTGGACAAGAAGAAATTCTACACCAATCTATATCGTGTATATGCCGGTCGTACCATTTATAGCGATGTAAACGGCAAATATGTGGATATGTATGAGAAAGTGCAACAACTCGCCAATCCCGATTTGCCCATGTACGGCGGAGATGCTTTCTGGAATACTTTCTGGAACCTGAACCAGGTGTGGACCCTCGCCACGCCCGACATCGCCGATAAATGGGTGGCATCGTTGCTCGAATTTTACGACAAAGGCGGCTGGCTTTGCAAAGGCCCGGAGGGTTTGGAATATTCCGGTATTATGGTAGCCTCACACGAGATTGAACTGATTGTCAGTTCCTACCAGAAGGGTATTCACCGGTTTTACGACGGGGAACACGCCTATACCGCCATGAAACACAATCAAACGGAGCAGGGAATTCCCCACCCGGGTGGCGGTTTTGCCGGCAATCGCTGGCTGACCCAATACATGAAATACGGTTATGTGCCCTACGAATATGGGCCTACCTCCAATACGCTCGAATACGCGTACGATGATTGGGCAGTCAGTCAAATGGCTAAAAAATTAGGGAAAACGGACGACTACTGGTATTTCAAACGCCGGGCCAACAACTACAAAAACATCTGGGATTCGACGGTCGGCTACATGAACCTTCGCCTGGCCGATGGTAACTACAAACAGCCCTTCGAACCGTATTGCTGCACCACCTTCCTGGGTTCAGGCTGGGTGGAAGGAAACGCCTGGCAGTTCAGTTGGTTTGTGCCGCAGGACCTGAAAGGCTTGATTGCACTCATGGGGAAAGACGAGTTCAATCGCCGGCTGGAAGAAGGATTTGTCACTTCCCGAAAGTGGAAATTTAACTCCGAATATACCAACGAGAACAGCCTTCTTGCCATGGGTGTATTGCCCATCAACCACGGCAACCAGCCCAATATGCAGGCGGCCTACCTCTACAATTATTCCGGAAAACCCTGGCTCACCCAAAAGTGGGCGCGGGAAATCATGGAAATCTTCTATGGCAGTGGCCCAATGGATGGCTGGCCGGGCGATGAAGACCAGGGGCAAATGGGCGGCTGGTATGTCATGAGCGCGATGGGCCTGTTCGAGATGCGGGGCGGCTGTGATGTGGAGCCAACCTACGAGATCGGAAGCCCCTTGTTTGACAAAGCCACCATTCACCTTGACCCTAACTATTACAGCGGCGGCACCTTCAGCATCGAGGCCGTGAATAATTCCAAGGAGAATCGGTATGTCCAGTCTGCCACGCTCGATGGGCAGCCATTGACCAAGCCCTGGTTTTATCATAAAGACCTGGTGGACGGCGGCCAGCTGGTACTGGTCATGGGACCCCAACCGAACGAGAACTGGGGCAGCAAAGAGAGCGACGCTCCCCCTTCGATGACGGATGAAAATTGACCCTGGAGATGACCATAACGCGAACCTGCCTTTTGCTCCCCTTCCTTTTTTGCAGCTGCAAAAAAGCGGAACCGGCTTTGTTCGAATTGTTGTCGCCTGCGCGCACGGGCATTGATTTTAATAACATGCTTGCGGAGGGCGACAGCCTCAACATCCTCAACTACGTGTATTACTACAACGGCGGCGGCGTTGGCATCGCGGATTTCAACCATGATGGGCTCGAGGATGTTTTTTTTGCGGGCAATGAGGCCTCCTGCCGCCTGTACCTGAATAAAGGCAATCTAACCTTTGAAGACGTTACGCAACAAGCGGGGGTCACCACCACCCGGTGGTGCACCGGCATCGCGCTGGCAGACGTGAACAATGATGGCTGGACCGATATCTACGTCTGCGCGGCCGGGTATCCGCAGCCGGAAAGGCGAAAAAATTTGCTGTTTATCAATCAGGGAAAACCGGGAAAACCGGCATTCGCTGAATCCGCCGCCGCGTACGGGCTCGCCGATACGTCCTATTCCACCCAAGCCGCATTTTTTGATTTTGACCTGGATGGCGATCTCGATCTGTACGTGATGAACCATGCCAATGAGCGGGCATCGTTAAATACCCCATTGCCCAAAAAGATAAACGGAGCGGGCAGCAGCAACGACCATTTGTACCGAAACAATGGCCATGAAACCTTTACGGACATCACGAGGGCAGCAGGAATACTCACCGAAGGCTATGGGCTGGGCATTGCCGTACACGATGTAAATGGCGACGGTTGGCCGGACATTTATATCGCCAACGACTTTATTTACAACGATATACTGTACGTCAACGAGGGTGGAAAACGGTTTTCCAACCAAATCACCCAATATTTTGAACACCAGAGTTACAATGGTATGGGCTGTGACTGGGCCGATTACAACAACGATGCCCTCCCCGATCTTCTGGTGGTTGACATGTTGCCGGAGACAGATTTCGCCCAAAAAACGATGGCAGGGGCCATGACCTGGGAAAAATCACAACTCATTGAGCAGGCGGGCTATGCACCGCAGTATGTACGGAATACCCTGCAATTGGCCATTTCGCGACCCACGACCAGCCAGGTATCAGCCAAGGGCTTTTCCGAAATCGGTCAACTGGCCGGTATTGCGGCCACAGATTGGAGTTGGGCTCCCCTCTTTGCCGACTTCGACAATGATGGCTGGAAAGACCTTTTTATTTCCAACGGCTACCTGCGGGATATCACGGACAAGGATTTTATCAACTATTCGAACACCTTGTCCATGTTCAAAAGCGAAAGGCAGGCCAACCAGGACTTAATGTCCAAGATCAGGCAGTTGAAAGGGAAAACTCTTTCCAACCGCATTTTCCAAAACAACCGGGACCTTACTTTTTCCCAAAAATCAGAAGTCTGGGGAATGGCGCAACCCTCCTGCTCCAATGGCGCCGCGTATGCCGATCTGGACAACGACGGTGATCTTGACCTGGTACTGAACAACATCAACCAAGCAGCTTTTATTTATGAGAACAAGTCGGGAAACGTATTGAAAAACAACTACCTGCGCATAACATTAGCCGGAGATTCCGGTAATAATGCCGGCATTGGCGCAACCCTGCTCCTGCAATCGGGCGGCAAAAAGCAATATTTAGAACAATCACTTTCCAGAGGATTTATGTCCTCCATGTCGGATATTATGCACGTTGGCCTGGGCAGCAACACCACGATAGACACGCTGGAAGTGCGCTGGAATGATGGACGGCGGCAGGTGTTGACCCACATTTCAGCCAATCAAACCCTCACGCTGAAGCAATCGGAGGCACTTCACTTTGAGCCCGGCAACAATGCCGCGCCGAAAGTCTTGATGACCGCAATAACGGAAGGGCATGGCATCCGCTTTTCCCATAAAGAGGAAGTGTTCAATGACTTCAAAAACCAGGCGCTGTTGCCGCACAGTTTTTCCGAAAACGGGCCGCCTATTGCTGTTGGCGATCTGAATGGGGATGGACTGGACGATTGCTGTATCGTTGGCGGGAAAGGGCAGGTTGGGCATCTTTTTTACCAAAAAAAGGGCGGTGATTTCATTGAAAAGGAACTTCCCGAAACTGCAGATGCAGCAGCAACAGATGCGGTTATTTTTGATGCCAATCAGGATGGACAGAACGATATTTACGTTGTATATGGTGGTAGCGGGGACAGCGATGGTGCTGATTTTCAGGATCGTCTGTATCTTAATGCGGGGAAAAAGGGATTTAAATGGGCAAAAGACGCACTGCCCAAAATGTTCACGCCGGGAAGTTGTGTGGCGCAGGCAGACTTTGATGGTGATGGCGACCTGGATCTGTTTGTTGGCGGAAGCGCTGCGCCGGGCAATTACCCCTTATCGGCGCGCAGTTATTTGCTGCGCAATGATGGAGGCAAATTTTTGGATGTGACCCTTTCGGTGGCGCCAGTTTTGGAAAAACCAGGCATCGTGACGGCAGCCCAGTGGGCAGATGTGGATAAGGACGGTTTGCCGGACCTCGTGGTTGTTGGGGAATGGATGCCGGTCAGCGTGTATAAAAACGCAAATGGAAGCCTCGTCGAGGTGACAGAAAAATGGGGCTTGTCAGCTACTTTCGGGTGGTGGACTTCGCTGGATATCCATGATTTGGATGGCGATGGCGACCTGGATTTTGTCGTGGGAAATCTGGGATTGAATACCAAATATTCCGCTTCCAGAGAACAGCCGCTGAAAATCTATGCGCAGGATTTCGACAGCAATGGTCGTTTGGATATGGTCATTTGCCGCATGGTAGCGGGAAAAGAAATGCCCATGCACCAACGCGACGAAATGCTGGCCCAAATTAACGGGCTGTCCAAAAAATATCCCCGATATTCCCTGTACGCGGCCGCTTCTGTGCAGGATATGCTCGGGGAAAAAGGACTTTCAGGTGCCTATACCCGGGCGTGTAGCAACCTGCAAAGCTGCTGTTTTATCCAACATGGCGGGCGCTTTAAGACGCAGCCTTTGCCAACAATGGCCCAGCTGGCGCCTGTAAATGCTATAATCTGCGCCGATTTCAATGCCGATGGGCATGCGGATATTTTAGTCGCCGGCAATTCCTTTTCGGCAAATATTTCATCGGGGCAGTATGATGCCGGCTTTGGGCTGCTGCTAACAGGTGACGGCGTTGGCGGATTTGTACCCATGCCGGCAGATCGAAGTGGTTTTTATGTCCGGGGCGTAGTGGAAAGTCTGGTGTCCATGACGCTATCTTCGGAAAAAAAATGCGTCCTGGCTGGTATACACAATGGTCCAATCCGGGTATTTGAATCAACCCTGTCCGATGGAAAAAAAACCGTCTTCTAAGAGGCTGTTTATAAGCAATATGCAACAGGTTCGTTGCATGCTCACGCACAAAAATTTCATTCACACATTAAACTATTACAGCATGAAGCACAACCAGATTATTTATCTTTTTTCAGTGGCTTTGCTGGCATCAGCAGCCCTGACGCTGAACTCCTGCAAAGACAAAGAGGAGACTTTTCCAAGGCCAACAGTTACCCTTTCTTCCACTTCTTACAACGGCAAGATTGGCGAAACTGCTTCCGTAATGGTAACCGTTGTGGCCCCGGCTGGTTTGAGAACGTTGAAGATTACGAAGTACAAAGGCACAACCATCGATGCTACATTTGGCACTGGTGGCACGGAGACGTACACAGATTTGACCCACACGCACACTTATGTACTGTCAGCAGAAGGTCTTTCTACGCCGATTCGTTTCAAATTTGAAGCAGAAGACGCTAAAGGGCAGAAAG
>JBKJKS010000133.1:0-3487 GCA_046597295.1 Saprospiraceae bacterium | reverse complement strand
AATAGCCGAGAAGGCCAGTACGGCGCAGAGTTCGGTCAGGTATTCCGCCTTGAACTGGGTGTGGCTGCCGAACACCGCCGAGCGGCTGACGTCGCCCAGCAGCATCACTGTGTTTTCCCGTTCTTCCTCAAATACTTTGATATAAGGCTCCCCCGTGCGGGCGGTCACGTTCCAGTCGATGGCCCGCACGTCGTCGCCGGGTTCGTAGAGCCTTACCTCGCTGAACGACATGCCCCGCCCCTTGAACGCGCTGTGGTAGCCGCCGGTGAACAGGTGACTGCTCAGGCCCCGCGTCTTGATCTCGATGCGGCGAACTTTTTTGAGTAGACTGGTGGTATCCATTATAAACCCTTATAAACCTTCATCAACCCTTATCAACTTTCATCAACCGGTACTCACGGAATGACCACCGCGCCCAGAATCTTTTCGACAATATCTTCCTGGCTAATGCTTTCCGCTTCGGCTTCGAAGGTCAGTCCGATGCGGTGGCGGAGCACGTCGGTGGCGATGGCGCGTACGTCGTCGGGGGTTACGAAACCGCGTCCGTTCAGGAAGGCCATGGCGCGGGCGGCTTTGGCCAGGCCCAGGCTGGCCCGGGGCGAGGCGCCGTAACTGATGAGCGGCGCCATGGCCGCCAAGCCGTAGTTCGCCGGGGTACGCGTGGCAAAGACGATGTCCAGAATATACTGCTCGATCTTTTCGTCCATGTACACTTTTTTCACCGTCTGCCGGGCGCGGAGCAGTTGCTCGACCGAGGCGACCTGCGAGACGGGCGGTTCCTCGTCGTTCAGGTTGCGGCGAATGATCCGGCGTTCCTCTTCCAGCGAGGGGTAGCCGATCTTGATCTTCAGCAGAAAGCGGTCGGCCTGGGCTTCGGGCAGCGGGTAGGTGCCCTCCTGCTCGATGGGATTCTGGGTGGCCAGTACGAGAAAGGGTTCCTCCAGCACGTAGGTTTCATTGCCGATGGTTACCTGGCGCTCCTGCATAGCTTCCAGCAGTGCGCTCTGCACTTTGGCGGGCGCACGGTTGATCTCGTCGGCCAGCACGAAGTTGGCGAAGATAGGGCCGCGCCGGATGGTGAATTCCGAACGGGCGGGGTTGTAAATGGTAGTGCCCACCACGTCGGAGGGCAGCAGGTCGGGCGTGAACTGAATGCGGCTGAATTTGGCATCCACGGCCAGGGCCAGGGTCTTGATCGCCAGCGTCTTGGCCAGGCCGGGCATGCCTTCCAGCAGGATGTGGCCACGGGTGAGCAGGCCGATCAGCAGGCGTTGCAGCATGGCCTCCTGCCCGACGATCACGTTGGCGGTAGCGGTGGTGAGTTGAGCCAGGAAAGCGCTTTCGGCCTGCACTGAGCGGGTGATGGCTTCGACATCCACAGATTTCTGCATGGGGGTAAGGCGGGTTGGTTTTGCTTAAGAGCGAAAGAAACGAAGGTTGGGGAATATAATTTCAAGGTCTGGCGCTAAGGAGGGAAAAATTCGGGCCAGGGTCACCGTTAACCCCTCAAGCTTTACCTGATGTCCCTTTATTGCATGGAAAGGGCCGCTCCCCAACCGGAAAACGGCCCTCCATCGCAAGCGCAATCTTCGCCCGCATTATTATCTTAAATCGTAAAGCGCAGCCGGGCAAACATGTAGCGTCCGTTGAAACCCATCTGCTGCACCCGCCGCGAGTAGACGAAGCGCCCCAGGCTGACGTTGTTGGAGTGCAGGTGGCGATCCTGGTACACGTCGAACAGGTTGTTGGCGCCGACGGCCAGGCTCACTTGTTTGAACAACTGGTAGCTGACCGTCAGGTCGGTCACCACTTTCGGACTGAACGTCTGGTCGAACGATTCATTCTGGCCCGTGAAAGCATTGCGGAAAGCGGCGGGGTTGTAGGTGTTGGTGGCCGCTGTGTAATAGGGCAGGGCCCTGGGCCAGGTGGTCTGATCGGTGAAGTCGATCGGGTCGAGGTATTCGACTTTCCCCCAGTAGGCGTTGCGCAGCATGAAAGACAGCGGCCCAGTCTTGTAATTGATGGTCAGGCTGGACTTGACGCGTGGGTTGGCCACCTCGATGCGGCTGCGGTCTTCCCGGTTAAAATAACTCCTCACCTGCCCGGTCGATTCCAGAATATCGGTCGATTTGATGATCGGATTGCCATTAGCATCGGTCTTGACCTCATTGTCGATGTAGGTGCCGGCCAGCACCAGGCGCAGCTCCTGTTTGTCCGCGAAGCGGGTGACGTAGGACAGCACCGCTTCCACGCCGCGCGAGCGGGTATTCACCGCATTGGAGAAAAAGTTGGCGGTGGTGGCTCCGGCGGCGGCCAGCTGCGCGGCGATCTCCGCGTTGCCGCCGGCGGTGAAGTTATTGGTCAGCACGATGCGGTCGTCGATGTCGATCTGGTAGGCGTCCATGGTCAGCTCCAGGCCACCGGCTGGCCGCCAGGTAATACCGCCCGCGTAGCTGATGGAGGTCTCTTCCTGCAGGTCGGGGATGCCGAAGATCTCGGCGGGTCGACTGTCATTCGTGAAGGTGCCGCTCTCTACGGGCTGCAGGCCGTTCGGACCGTTTACGAAGAGCGTGTTGGTTTTGGCGTAGAACTTCTGCTGTTGGGAAGGCGCCCGGAATCCGGTGCTGGTAGAGGCGCGCAGGGTAAAATTGTCCGACACTTTATACCGCCCCACTGCCTTGTAGTTGACGGTTTGGCCGAAGTCGGAGTAATTTTCGAAGCGCACGGCACCGCCGAGGAGCAGACGCTCGGTCAGGTCCAGTTCGATGTCCAGGTAAGCGGCCGCGCTGTTGCGGTCGTTTTTACCGGCATTCTGCCGCTGGAAACCGGCGAAGACCTGGGAGCCGGAGGCGACGCCGGCCGCGGTGTTGAAATTGAGGTAGGAAGCCTCTTCCCCGGCCACGATTTCAAACTCGTCGATCCGGTACTCGCCGCCGAGGGCCACGTTCAGTCCGCTCAGCACCTTGTACTGACGTGCCAGGTCCAGGTTGGTGGTCAGCTGCTGAAAGGACAAGCCACCGGCTCTAAATGTCCGCTGAGCGCTGCCCGGGTCCAGGCTTGATTGGGTATAGTTCACCGAATTGGCAACGCTGAAATCAAACATGTTTTTGCCGACGGTCTGGCTCAGGTCAGCGCTAAAACCGCCGATCTTGCCGCGTACGCCGATCGTGCCGGCGATGTCCGTCACGTCGCTGTTGATATTGGGCAGGAAACCGTCCGGATAAATGCTGCGGGCATTGGACACCGCCGGAATGCCGTTCGGATACCGGAAGAAACCGGCTGCATTGCCTTGTTTTTTATTGTAACCCCCGAACAGGTAGATTTCCCAGCCCTCGGCCACTTCGAAACCGCTGTTGAGGAACACGCCTCCGCTCTGTACTTCGGAGTTACCGATGCGCATATCGAATGCCTCGCGGGTGAGGCCTTTGGCGCCCAGAATGGAGTCGTCGCGGATTTGGTTGGCGCCGTTGCGCGGGTAGATCTGGCC
>JBKJKS010000114.1:0-2782 GCA_046597295.1 Saprospiraceae bacterium | reverse complement strand
ATAAGTTACAAACTTTTTTACACCTAAACCTCATAGTCATGAAGAAAAAAGGGATTTTACTCACTTTTACCCTCCTCCAGGCATTCGCGCTCTGGAGCCAAAGTACCCTGCGTGGTACCGTGTCCGGCAACGATGGCGCCCCTTTGGTTGGTGCCACTGTCCTGCTCAAAAACACCAACTCCGGCGCCGTTGCCGATAACGCCGGCGTCTTCACCCTCGAAATGCCGCCCGGCGACCACACGCTAGTCGTTAGCTACACCGGCTTCAGCAGCCAGGAAGTGTTCATACAGGCGGGCAGGCGCGACATCCAGATCACCCTGGAGGAAGGTCTTACCCTCCGCGAAACCGTGGTGACCGCCCTCGGCGTCACCCGTTCCGAAAAATCGCTCGGGTACGCCGTGTCGAAGCTGGAAGGCGAAGATCTGACCAAGACCCGTGACCCCAATTTTATTAACCAACTCGCCGGCCGGGCTGCGGGTGTAACGGTTATTGGCAGCAACGGTAACCTCGGTGGATCCTCGCGGATCACCATCCGGGGAAACCGCTCGATCTATGGAAACAATCAACCCTTGTTTGTGGTGGATGGCGTTCCGATGGATAACTCCAATTTTACAAGCTATTTTCAAACACAAGGCTTTAATGCCGGCGTAGAAGGCGGATACGACTACGGCAATGCCATTCAGGACCTTAATGCCGATGATGTTGAAACTGTCAGCGTGCTTAAAGGCCAGGCAGCAGCGGCCTTGTATGGCTCCCGTGGGGCAAACGGGGTGATCATGGTCACCACAAAAAAAGGCGGCAAATCTGGCAAAAGAGGCATTGGCATCTCTGTCAACTCGAGCCTAACGTTCGATCAGGTGTCCGTTTTGCCCAAATACCAGAACAAATACGGGGGCGGTGTAGACTTGCTGCCCCGTGGTTATGCCGATGGATCAGGATATTATGACACGCCTTATCTGGAACTCAGCGAAACCGGCGATACCCTGGCTTCCTATCAATCTTTCGACCTCGTGCCGATCTATGCCGTGGATGAGAGCAACGGCGTGCGTTTCGCCACTTCGACGGATGAACATTTTCAGCACCTGGCGGATGCATACGGATTGGATTTTTACAATGGTTTTGGCGCCAATCAAAACGACCTCCATTTTCGCGACTGGAATTCCTGGGACGCCTGGGATGCGCAACATTTTGGTCAATCACGGCTTTGGGAAGCCGGTGATGACCCTCGCACGAAGTATTTTGAAACCGGGGTTACTGCTACCAACAACATCTCCTTTGAGGGCGGTGGCGAGCATTCCGCCTTCCGTTTGTCGTACAATCGCTTCGACCAAAAAGGGATTTACCCAAATTCAAAGTTGGTCCGCAATACGCTGGGCTTTAATGGCTCCCTCGATCTGAACGAGCATATTTCTACGTTCCTGGGGGTGAATTATGTCAATTCTGACGTTACCGGCCGCAGCTCAACGGTGTACGACAACACAGGCGGTATAAACCCGGGAATGAACTTTAACCAATGGTGGCACACACAATTGCGCTTTGAGGACCTTAAGGGCTATCTGAACCCCGACGGCAGCCAGCGCAGCTGGAACCGCCGCAGCGTCGACGACCCGCTCCCGAATTATTGGGATAACCCCTACTGGTCCAGATATAAGAATTACGAAACAGATGGTCGCGATCGCGTGTATGGGAACGTCGGCGTTACCTATAAGATCAATTCCGCCTTTAGCCTGACGGGCAGGGTGCTCAGCGATTTTTACACCGAGGAACGCGAGGAACGCACCGCGGTGGGCAGTTATACGACCTCCGGCTATGTTCAGGATGTCTATCGGGTCAAAGAGACAAACACCGATCTGACCCTTCGCTATAACAAAAGTCTGGGCGAGCACTTTTCTTTAAGCGCCTTTGTAGGCGGAAACAAACTCTGGAAATCACTCAACCGGAATTTTGGCAAAACGGTGGGCGGGCTCAATGTGCCGGATATTTACCGGCTTCAAAATTCAAGGGGCCGCCCGGATGTTCGGACCACACTTTCGGAAAAACAGATCAACAGCGTGTTTGGAGGCGCCTCTTTCGGGTATAAAAGTACTTTCTTCCTTGATCTAACCGGACGACAAGACTGGTCCAGTGCACTGCCGGATGATAACAATGGGTATTTTTACCCCTCAGCCTCGGCCAGTTTCGTTTTTTCAGAATTATGGAAACTTCCCAGCTTGTCTTTTGGAAAAATCCGCGTCGGCTGGGCGAAAGTGGGCAACGACACCGAACCCTACAACATTTATACCACCTACACGCCCAATGCCAATTTTGATAATCAGGCCAGTTTCACTGTACCCAATACACTGAACAACCGCAATTTGTTGCCCGAAAGCACCACTTCGATCGAATTGGGTGCCGACCTGCGCTTTTTCAAGGATCGTCTCGGCCTTGACGTGTCAGTGTACACCGGCGCCACTAAAGACCAGATACTACCCCTGGCCACCACTGCTGCAACCGGTTATTCCCAGCAATTCATCAATACAGGGGAGATCTCCAATAAAGGCATCGAGATCAGTTTGAATGTAGTGCCGGTTCGTACCCGAAATTTTACCTGGGAGGCCATTATTAATTTTGGACAAAACAAGAACGAAGTGGTTTCGCTCCTTCCTGAGGACCCCTCTGTCAAAAGTCTCCCGGTCTCCGGAACCCCATTTGGGCCCTCTATACAAGCCTATATTGGACAGCCGTACGGCACCTTTGTCGGAACCAATTATCTGTTCGATCAAAACGGAAACCGCCTGGTAGA
>JBKJKS010000671.1:0-2802 GCA_046597295.1 Saprospiraceae bacterium | reverse complement strand
CTCTCCACCACGGCTTCCGCGGTGCCGTAGATGTCCAGGTGATCGGGGTCGATCGAGTTGATGATCGCTATTTCGGGATGCAATTGTAGAAAGCTGCGGTCGTATTCGTCGGCTTCCACTACCACCCAATCACTGGCGCCTTCCACGAAGTTGTTGTCAAAATTGGCGGAAATACCCCCGAGAAAGGCGGTGGCATCGATGCCGCAACTGCGGAGCAGCCAGGCCGCCATGGTCGTCGTGGTCGTTTTACCGTGCGTGCCGGCAATAGCCACGCAGCGCTTGGCGCGGCTGATAATACCGAGCACCTCGGAGCGCTTTTTCAGGGGATAATCGCGTTCGCGGAACCAGTTTAATTCCTGATGATCGCCGGGCACCGCCGGGGTGTAGACTACCAGATCAATATTTTCGGGAATTTGCTGCACATCGTCGTCGTAATGCACCTGCATGCCTTCGGCGACCAGCGCGCGGGTCAGGTCGGTAGCCGTGCGGTCGTAGCCGTACACCTCGGCGCCATGCCGGCGGAAGTAGCGGGCCAGGGCCGACATGCCGATGCCCCCGATGCCGATGAAGTAGATGCGTTTGACGTCGTTAAAATTCATCATTTACATTTTTACCATTTCCAGCGTTTCCTGCTGCCCGCCCCGGTTCATTTCAAAATGCAGATTGGCGCCATCGGCTTTCAACAGTTTGACCATGATCTCCTGCATACCCGTTTCGGTGGTGTAGAGTTTATCCTTCTCCGTCCGCCAGGTGCCCTGCTTGTTCTGGTCACCGAACTGGGCGATAAAAGTGCCGTCCTCTTTGAACTCGAACTGTACTTTCGAAGCGTCGTTGCCCGAGGGCTTGTCGCGGACCAGCCAGTTTTGGCCCTGCCATTGCCCAAGCAGGGCGGGGTTTTTGTCGTTGACTTTCTGACAGCTCGTGATGGCAAAAACAGCGGCGAGCAGGAGGGTGGAAATGAGTGCTTTATGATGCATCGTTTATGGTTTATCGTTTATCATTTTAAGTGCTTCGCGGGCAATCGCATCGGCGGCATTGGGGCGGCCCAACTGGCGGATGCTTTCACTCAGGCTAAAGGCCAAGGCTTCGTTGTTCAGAATCAGCAGGGCCTCGGGCAGCATTTTTTCTACCGCGTCCGCATCACGCACCAGGCGGGCAGCGTTTTTCTGGACCAGGGACAGGGCATTTTTGGTCTGGTGATCTTCGGCCACGTTGGGCGAAGGCACCAGCACGGCCGGCTTGCCTACCAGACATAATTCGCTGATACTCAAAGCGCCAGCGCGGGAAACGATCACGTCCGCCGCGGCGTACAGCAGATCCATGCGGTCGATGAAAGCCCGCATTTGTACGTTGGGCAGCTGCGCCGTCTCGCAATCCTGGTAGATCGCTTCGTAGTACTTGCCGCATTGCCACAGGACCTGTACCTCTCCTTTTTTCAACAATTCATAGCCATTTTTCATGGCTTTATTCAGCGTCCGGGCGCCCAGGCTACCGCCGATGACGACGATGGTTTTCCGGTCGGTTTCCAGGCCGTAATAGCGCATGGCCTCCGCCCGTTTGCCCTGTAGTTGCACGATGTCCTGCCGCACGGGGTTGCCGGTGAACACGATATTGGCCGCCGGGAAAAATGCCTCCATGTGATCATAAGCAACACATACTTTGGTGGCGCGCCTGGCCAGCAACTTATTGGTCATCCCCGCGTAGGAATTCTGCTCCTGGATGAGGGTCGGGATGCCGGCCCGTTGGGCCGCCTTCATGACCGGTCCGGAGGCATAGCCGCCTGTACCGATCACTGCGTCGGGCTGGAAACGGCGCACGATCTGCCGGGCTTTCCAGAGGCTGGTGAACAGTTTGTAGGGAAAGACCAGGTTGCGCAGACTGAACTTGCGCTGAAAGCCCGCTACATTCAAGCCCTCGATGGTGTACCCCGCCTGCGGCACCCGCTCCATTTCCATTTTACCGATGGCGCCGACAAATAAAAATTCCGCATCGGGCCGTAGCCGCCGGATGGCGTCAGCAATAGCGATGGCCGGGAAGATATGCCCGCCGGTACCGCCGCCCGTGATGAGGATTTTTATTGGTTTGCTCATTGCTGTTATTTTGGGTTTAGAGGGGTTTAGAAGGTTTAGAAAAAGGGTTTAGAGGGGTTTAGTTGGTTACGAAGGGCTGTAGGGCCATGCTGGTTCCTGGAGATCGTCGGTTGAGCGATTAACGAGTTTGTTAATTTGAAAAGTTATTTTCTGAAACTCTGACCGTAATGCATTGTAATTATCATCATTCAAATATTCCAGATCATTACTGACAATCAATAGGTTGATTACTTCTACGGCGCTGCTGTAGGCAATGGAATAAAATCGATTTTGGTCTTTTGTCGTCAGCCGTGCACTGCCTTCCGCCAGGTTGCAACTAATTGAAATACAGGCACGTCGTAGTTGACTGGTAACTCCAAAGAGTTCTTCTTTGGGGAAATTCTTCGTAGCCACATATAAATTCTTGGTTGTCCGCCGGGCAATTTGCCAAGCCACCATTTTTTCAAAAGCGTATTCGTGTTGCATAGCTTTTTATTTTATTGAAATGCTTATCATTAATAGTCGGTTTAGAGGGGTTTAGAAGGGTTTAGAAGGGTTTAGAGGGGTTTAGAGTGGTTTAGAAGGTTTAGAGGGGTTTAGAAGGGTTTAGAAGGGTTTAGATGCAGATCACCAGCACTTTGCATTTATCCCTTCTGAACCATTCTGCATTGACTATTCCGCAATGCCGTACCTTTTTTTCTAAACCCTCTAAACCTTTTTCTAAACCCTCTAA
>JBKJKS010000340.1:0-10183 GCA_046597295.1 Saprospiraceae bacterium | reverse complement strand
GCATCCGCAAAAATCTGATCCTGGGCATCGGGCGCAGTACCTCCAAAAAGGAGTTGGATGGTTTTGCGAAATACCGGCTGCTCTGGCAATCCAAAGGTAAACGTAACCTGCCCGTCTCCGTGATCGCGGTTGCCGGCATCACCGCCAACGGACTGAAGGATGTCACCGGCAATCCGGAAATACCGACTACTTTTTCCCGGCGCCTGGGTTATTATTATTCGCTCATTATCGGGCGCAAGTTCAGCGATCGCCTGACCATACAAATAGCCCCCACCCTGGTGCATACCAATATTGTCGAAAACCGGCTGGTGCCCAATGACCTATATGCCCTGGGCTTCGGCGGACGGTTAAAATTCACCAAGCGCATGGCCTTCGTCTGGGACTATTCCTACGCCTTTAACCGCTTTCCGGAAAATGTCACCTATAATCCCCTGTCCATCGGCATCGATATCGAAACGGGCGGCCACGTATTCCAGCTGCACTTTTCCAATGCCGTGGGCATGAACGAGCGCGCTTTTCTCAGCGACGACAATGGCAACTGGCTGAATGGCGACATCCAGTTCGGATTCAATTTATCCCGGGTCTTCCAAATCAAAAAACAAAAAGTCAAGTCATGAACATGAGAAATATTTTGATCGTCCTCGTGCTGCTGGGCGCTGCCGGCGCGGGCCTGGGCTACTACCTGTGGAATAAGCCGCACCGGAATGTGGACGCCGCCAAAGCCGATTTCTCGGTGGAAGCCATCGATCTGTTCACGCAGTATGCCAGCGACGAAACCGCAGCCAACCCGAAATACCTGGACAAAATAATCACCGTCTGCGGCACCGTCAGTGACGTGACCAGCGAGGGCGGGATCGTCAAAGTGCAGCTGGTCGGCGGGAGCGAGATGGGCGGCGTGAGCTGTGAAATGGAAGCGGGCAGCCAGTTCGCACCAGCCACCGGCAGCCGGATCTGCCTCAAAGGTATTTGCACCGGTTACCTGATGGACGTGGTGCTGAACCGGTGCAGCGAAATGAAAGAATAATTATTGCCTTGGTTTAGAGGGGTTTAGGAGGTTTAGAGGGGTTTAGATGATGGAGCTTCGCAGTCTGGACACATTTTTTGCTCAAAACCGCCTCGTTCCTGCCCAACTATTGATGAATTCTAAACCCCTCTAAACTTTTTCTAAACCCCTCTAAACCTAATTTTCTAACCACTAAACACACCTAATCATGATTAAGAAAATGTTTTTTCTGGCGACTCTGGTCGCCCTCCTGGCGCCCGGCGCCGAGGCGCAAAAACTATTCACCCGCAGCGGCAAAGTGTCTTTCAATGCCACCGCGCTGGCCTCTCCGGAGGTGATCGAGGCCAATCACAACAGCGGCACCTTCGTGCTGGATCAGGCTAGCGGCAACCTGGAGATGGCCGTGCTGATCAAGGGCTTTTCCTTCGAAAGGGCTTTGATGCAGGAGCACTTCAACGAGAATTACATGGAGAGCAGCAAATTCCCCAAGGCTACCTTCAAAGGGAAACTGGATAAAGTGTCGGAGGTGAATTTCACCAAAGACGGTACCTATACCACCAATGTCAGCGGCGATCTGACCATCCACGGTGTTACCCAGAAAGTGAGCACGCCGGTCATCATCACCGTAAAAGGCGGTGCTGTAACTGCAGCCACCAAATTTGACCTGATTTTGAAAGATTACGGCATCGAAATCCCGTCTTTGGTGGCCGATAAAGTTGGCAAACAAGCGACCCTCGCCGTAGCAGTGGATTTGAAACCGATGTAGTGCATTGTGCGTACTATAAAGCCAGCCCTGCTGTCCGGACCCATCCGGGCGGCGGGGCTTTTTTACTACCGGCAGCTGGCATACTTTTTTAACTATACCAATTACGCCACCACGGCCTGCATCCCAGCAGCCGTAGTTATTTCAGGCTTAAACAGTGTGGTTATGCGGGCTATTATGCGGACAATTATCGTCTTTTTCCTCCTTGTTTTCACTTTGAGCTTTTTGCTGGTCGGGTAATACCGCTTGGGACGCCCGGGAGGCGGCCGTTTCACCCGAGCGGTGGTCTGATCGCCGGGAAAGGCCGCCAAATTACCCCATATTGGGTAGTTTGACGGCCTTTTTTGGATTCAAATTTGCAGGTAAAACCTCAGCCCCACCTGCTCACCGATCTTAATCCACACAGACTGTTCCTTTTGGCCACCCGGCCGCCTGCTTTTCCAGTCTGACCGCCACCTCTCAACTGATTGACCGTACTAAGATGAATGCCCATACGTTCATACTGAACGATAACACGCTATATCCGTCCACCAGGACGTTGTTATAAAGAAGTAATCGGTTTTTGGGATGTCCTCTTCCGCAGTAACTGTGGAGGGGGATTTTTTTTGGATTTGCTGCGTTTTGAAAACCAAACATCTATGGATTTTCAACCCACGAATGAATTCGTGGGCTATGGGGCAAAAACTGCTAGCCCAACCGATTTATCGGTTTTGGTCTTGATGTGTCCTAAACCGATAAATCGGTTAACCAAAAGGCTGCGTATGCCGTTTGCCCACGAATAAATTCGTGGGTTGAAGCCATAACACCCTGATTATCAACGTGCAGCAAGTTTATCAATGATGCATTTGGAATGTGACATAATTCATAATTCATAATTCATCCTTAAATCAAGGTTTCATCCACTTATCCAGCCAGTTAAAAAAAGTGCGCTGCCACAGCAGGCTGTTTTGCGGCTTGGTCACGTGGTGGCCCTCATCGGCGAAGTAGAGGAACTGGGAGGGAATTCCCCGCAGCTGCGCCGCCTGGAAGGCCTGCATGCCCTCGGTGACCGGAATACGAAAATCGAGCTGGTTATGAATCACCAGCAGGGGCGTGTCCCAGTTGTTCACGAACAGGTGCGGGCTGAATTTTTGGTAACTCGGTGGCTGCGGGGTCTTCCAGGGCGCTCCTCCGAGGTCGTTATCGGCAAACCACAGTTCTTCGGTGCTGCTGTAAAAACTTTCCAGGTTGAAAATACCGCAGTGGGAAATAAAGGCCCTGAACCGCTTCTGGTGATTGCCCGCCAGCCAGTATACGGAGAAGCCGCCGAAGCTGGCGCCGGCCGCGGCGATGCGCCGGGCATCCACGTAGGGTAGTTTGGCGGCGTAGTCCGTGGCGGACAGCAGGTCCTGCATGGCCAGCCCGCCCCAGTCACCGGAGACCTGATCATTCCAGTAAGTGCCGGCGCCGGGCATGCCGCGCCGGCTGGGCGCTACTACGATGTAGCCGTTGGCGGCCATGAGCTGAAAATTCCAGCGGTAGGAGAAGAACTGGCTCAGGGACGACTGCGGTCCGCCCTGGCAATACAGGATGGTCGGGTATTTTTTCTGCGGGTCAAAATCGGGTGGGAAAATCATCCATACGTTCAGGTCTTTACCATCCACGGTTTTCACCATGCGGCGCTCGACTTTGCCCTTGGCCAGATCGGCCCAGGGCTTGCTGGTCGCGTCCGACAGCGCCCGGGCGACGCCCGTCTGTGGGTTCACCGCATACAGCTCGGCAGGTGCCGCCATCGAATGGCGGGTGGCCAACAACTCCCGGCCGACCTTCAGGGCCGTGTAGTCGTGCTGCCCCTCGGTAATGCGGCGAATTTTACGGTCCGCCACCGTGATCTGGTATAGTTGGTACGTAAAGTTTTCAGCACTCAGGAAGTACAGCGACTTGCTGTCGGTCGCCCATTGCGGGCTTTTTGCTTCAAAATCCCAGGCCGTGGTGAGTTCGGTCCGTTCCTGCGTGCTGGTATTCAGTACCATCAGCCGGCTGCGGTCCGACTCATTGCCAGCGCGGGCCATACTGGTCCAGGCCAGGTAGCGCCCGTCGGGCGAAAAGCTGGGGTCGAGGTCATAGCCGGGCAGGTCGGGCGTGGCATTCATGGTTTTGCCGGCCACCACATCGTAGAGCCATAGGTCGGCATTGGTGCTTTGGGCCTCGGTGGTACCGTTCAGTTTCCGGCTGGCATAGACGACGAAACGGCTGTCGGGACTCCAGGTCACCTGCTCCATGCCACCGTCCGGTGGAATCGGCGTATCGAAGCGCTCGTTCATAATATTGACCATCGCACCCAGCGTACCATCGGTATAGGGAGCGATAAACAGGTTGCTGTACTTGCCGTCGCGCCAGGTTTTCCAGTGCCGGTAGAACAGCCCGTCGATCACCTTGCCGGTCGTAGCGGGCAGGTCGGGATTTTTATCGATCGCCGAAGGATCCAGCTGGACGTCCCGGGCCATCACGATGGACTGACCGTTGGGGGCATAGTGAAATCCGTTCATCTCCAGGTCGCTGACCAGCGCGGTGACGGCCCGCCCGGATATTTTGATTTCGTAAAGCTTGCCCTCGCGCAGGTAACCGATGCGCTCGCCGGAAGGATGAAATTCAGCATCGGAGCAGGTTTGATCCGGCTCGGTGAGGGCGCGCGTATCGCCGCTGGCCACGTCGACTAAGTACAGTACGCGGGTCCCCTTGTTGGTGGCCATGTCGTAGCGCTGTACGCCGTACACGGCCCATTGTCCGTCGGGCGACACGGCATCGAGTCCGACCCGGCCGATCTGCCACAGCAATTCGGGCGTCAGTATTTGGTTTTGACCGGTCATGGCCGAGACGGTAGTCATCAGGAAAAGGAAAAGAATGAGACGTTGCTTCATGTTTTAAAAAAATGTTTGAGTGAGGCCAGCGGAGGGTGCGGGGCCAACCGCTACTTTGCGGCGACAAAATTGCATATTCAGCGACGCAAAACGAAATACAATGAAAAAGTACGTGGCCGAGTTCATCGGCACTTTTTTTCTGGTATTCAGCATCGTGCTGGTGACCAATAACGGGACGGGTGCGCTGGCGCCGCTGGCCATCGGTGCGGTGCTGACGGTGATGACCTACGCGACCGGCCACCTTTCGGGCGCCCACCTCAACCCGGCGGTATCGCTGGCCGTCCTGATGCGCGGTAAGCTCTCGCGTTTCGACTTTCCCTACTACGTCGTGGCCCAGCTGCTGGGCGCCGGGCTGGCGGCACTCGTCAGTACCTTCCTGTTGCGCAGTGGTGGCGGCCCGGGCCCCGAAACGCGCAGCTACGAAGTGCTGCCGGCCCTGCTGGCCGAGTTTTTCGGCACGTTCGCCCTGGCCTTCGTTGTGCTGAACGTCACCACCACCCGCGTCAATACCGGCCATTCACACTATGGCCTGGCCATCGGCTTTACCATGCTGAGTATGTCCTACGCCCTGGGCGGTATTTCCGGCGCCGCTTTTAATCCCGCCATTGCCTTGGGCATGTCCGTCGGACACATGGTGGCCTGGGATGACCTTTGGTTGTATTTACTCGGCGATCTGCTCGGCGCAGCTGCCGGCGCCTCGGTGTTCCAGGCGCTGTACGGACTGCAAGACTGAATTATGAATTATGAATTATGAATTAGTTCAAAAGCTGCTCCGTGCAGTGTAAATTAAATTTTGATGCATTTTGTCTCCTTTTTGCGTAGCATGTACCTCTTCCAGCCTTCGGCTGCCCCTTCCAAAGGGGGATACCGAGCGTGATGCTGCCACATTTTCCCCGGGCCAGGCGCGCAGCCTATCCCCCTTTGGAGGGGGTGGCCGAAGGCCGGGGGAGGTAGCCACGCCCGGTTTTGCCAAACAACTTAACTTACACTGTATTAAGTAGGCAGAAATAATTATTCGACATTGGTGAATCGGCTACCTGACGTTGAATATCCGTCTTTTAGTCAGAAATCCAACGTCCAATTTCTAATGTCAGCAGGCAAGTCATACCTGGTTCATAATTCATAATTCATCCCATGCGCATCATCGGTCAGATCGAGCATCCCACGCTGAAAATCACCGTGTTCAAAATGAACGAACGGATCAGCCTGAAATTTGAGAACGAAGGCTATGAGCAGACCTTCAAACTGGGGCAGGATGATCGCCTGTCCACGCTGGATGCGGTGCAGCGCTGGGTGGATGCCGCCCTGTTGGAGCAGGTCCAAATTACCTTTCAACACCTGCACCGGGCCCGCCTGGCGGCCCTGGACCGAGCCTTTCCACCGGACCAGTCGGTCGTTTTCGAGGAGATTATTTGAGGTTTTAGCATTCGAAGCGGCGGCGTCCCCCGCTTTTTGTATTATTGCACCCTCAACAGGTCCGACCATTCATTTCTAAAAATCCGTTAGCAGTTTACTATGAAAAAATTGCTTTTTACCCTCATCATTCTTTTTCCACATCTGATATCTGCCCAATCCGGCAAGGCTGTCCGTCCACTTTTTGACAAGAAAACCATTGGCGAAGTACGCATCACGCTGGCCAATAAGAACTGGGTGGATGCCCTCGACTCCATGCGCGTATACGGCATGGGGCTGATGAATGCCAGCGTCAGCATCGACGGCCAGAAGTACGACGGCGTCGGTATCCGCTTCCGCGGCGACAAGTCCTACCAGACCGGTTTGAAGCGCAATCCTTTCACCATCAAACTCAACCACACCAATCCTGACCAGAACCACCAGGGCTATACCGCGTTGAAAATTTCCTCGGCGCTGCGCGACCCCAGCCTGGTGCGCGAGGTGCTGTACCAGGAAATTGCCGGCAAATACATGCCGACCCCGCAGGCCAACTACACCAAATTGTTCGTGAATAACGAGTACATCGGCATTTTTGTGAACGTGGAAAGCGTTGATAAGCAGTTTGTAACGTCGCATTTTGGATCCAGTGGTAATGCGTTTTTCAAAGCCGGGGTGGACTACAAACCCGAAACACCGACGACCTGCCGGCAAAATATCTTCGGCTCCCTGGAGTACGAAGAGAACCTGGAATGCTACAAAGGCAACTATGAAATGACTTCCGGCGAAGGCTGGACCGAGCTGCAGGAGTTGACCCGGGTGCTGAACGGCGAACCCACCAAAATCGAGCAGGTACTCGACGTGAACAATGCCCTGTGGATGCTGGCGCTGAATAACGTACTGGTCAACCTGAGCAGTTATTCCGGCAACCACAGCGTCAATTACTATTTGTTCAAAGACGGCAACGGTCGCTTTCAGACGGTACCCTGGGATCTCAACCTGGCCTTCGGTTCCTACAAGAACACGGGCAATGGCAGCGATCTGGAACTCAAGGACCTGCAAAGCCTCGATCCACTGTTGCACGCCACCAATCCCCTCAAGCCGCTGATCAGCAAGTTGCTGGCCGACCCGCTGTACAAAAAGGTCTACCTCGCCCACATCCGCCAGATCGTGGCAGAAAACTTTCTGAACGGCAGTTATGAAAAACGCGCCCAGGAACTGCAGGGCATGATCGTTGTTGCCTTCAACGACGACAAATACAAGGCCTACACGATGGCCGACTTTAAGCGCAGCCTGCGCGAGACCGTCGGTAAGAAAAGTAAAATACCCGGCCTGGTCGAGTTGATGGGCAAGCGGGCAAAGTTTCTGAAAAACCATCCCGAACTCACCGCCCTGCCCTCTGCCGTCAGCGAGGTGAAAGTACTGGGACGCGGCAAATTTGAAAATCAGAAGATCAACTCCTTCCACATCACGGCCCGGGCAGACCGCTTTCCCAAACGGATGATCCTCTACTACCGGCTCAATGACCGGCAGCCCTACGCCATGGTTCCGATGACCGAAGAGGCCTCCGCGGAGGTTCCTTCGGGGGTGAAAGAATTCTCGGCCACGGTGGATGGACAAAATCCTGACGCCGTACTCGACTACTACCTGTTGGCCGAAAATCCGGGCAGCGTGGTCTTCGCACCCGCCAACTATATGAGCAAACCTTACAAGGTGAAATTGATTGACCTGAACAAGTGACCGGCGCCGTTCCCGGGCGTCTGCACCTGCAGGGCTCCGAAAATAAAAACCACCGGATGGCGTTTTTGCCGCCCGGTGGTTTTTTCGTTATTTCGCCCGCCTTTCAAAAAAAGCAAAAGGCAAAAAAGCAATAAGCAAATGAACGGCGTAAATCAGCCAGGCCTTTTTGCTCATTTGCTCATTGCCTTTTTGCTCATTTGCCCATTGCCCTTTTGCTCATTTTGCCTTGCTCTCCTCTCTATGCAGATTCGCCTCTTTTTACTTGTTTTTATCCTGGCCGCGCAGGCCGCGTACTCCCCGCTGCAGGCCCAGGATTTCTATAGCGCCGGGGTGCAGGACGTCCGCGTCGAACTCCCCTACCGCAACTTTGATTTTAAACTGGATTCCCTGAAAAAAGCCAACCCGGAAGCACGGCTGGTCGGCGCGGTAGTCATCAACGGCACCCGTTATGAAGGCGCCGGGGTGCGCTACAAGGGTAACAGCTCGTATTTCCGCACCCGCAACGAAACGCTGAAAAAACTGCCGTTCAACATCAAACTGGACTTTCAGAACAAGAGCAACAAGATCCGCGATGCCCACACTACCGTGAAGCTGTCCAACGGTTTTCTCGACCCCAGCTTCGTACGCGACCCACTGGCCTACGAGATGATCCGCAATTATATGCCCGCCCCCCTGTGCAACTTTGCCCGCCTGTCCGTCAACGGCAAA
Organism: Saprospiraceae bacterium; assembly: GCA_046597295.1. Taxonomy (GTDB): domain Bacteria; phylum Bacteroidota; class Bacteroidia; order Chitinophagales; family Saprospiraceae; genus M3007. The sequence continues at coordinate 1,680 of JBKJKS010000340.1, read as the reverse complement.
CCCTACGGGCTGTACGTCAATACCGAATCCATCGACAAAGTCTTTATCAAAAAACACTTCGGTACCACAATAGGCCACCTGATCAAATGCGATCCGGACAACTGGCAGCGGGTGCGCAGCCAAAGCGGCTGCCCCAAAGGCGAGAACGCCTCGCTGGTCTACCTCAACGAAAATACCGGCTGCTACGACGCTTTCTACGAAGTGGAAGATGCCGCTGCCTGGAAGCCGCTGATGAACTTCATCAAAGTGCTGAATAAGACGCCCGACAAGATCGAAACCGTGCTGGATGTGGACCAGACCCTCTGGATGCTGGCCCTGAACAATGCGATCGTCAACCTCGACAGCTACAACGGCTCGCTCTCGCACAATTACTACCTGTGGATCGATAGCACCGGCGTTTGCCACCCGCTCATCTGGGATCTGAACATGGCCTTTGGCGGCTGGCGCCGCAATTTCAGTTTCCAGGAAATGAAGGACCTGGAACTCATCGAGTATTCGCCATTGGCGGAGATCGATAATACGAAAAGGCCCCTCATTTCCAAGCTGTTGAAAAATCCGCTGTATCGTAAAATCTACCTTGCCCACCTGCGTACGATCGTGAATGAGCAATTGAAATCCGGTAAGTTGATCAGCCGCGCCCAGGCCATGATGCGCGACATCGAACCCCAGGTCAAGCAGGATACGATGAAGCTCTACACCCTGAACGATTTTCAAAAAGCGCTCGATCAGACCATGGTCGATGGGCCCGACCATGTGATCGGCCTGCGCCAGCTGATGGACAAGCGTACGAACTACCTGACCAAACACCCGCTGCTGAACAAGCCGGCGCCGGTCATCAGTGAAGTGAAACACGTAACTGTGAACGCGAAGCTCCAGGTAACGGCCCGTTGCGCCACCGCCACCAGCGCCTGGCTGTTCTACCGGACCGACCGGATGTTCGCTTTCACCCGCACTGCCCTGCATGACGACGGCGCCAACGGCGATGCCAAGGCCGGCGACGGTATTTATTCCGCCGAAGTAGCGAGCGAAAAAGTAAAACATTACTACGTGGCCGCCGAAAGTGAAGAGGCTGCTGCGACCTTTCCGGAACGGGCGTCGTATGAGTTTTTGAAGGTGGATTGATTTATCCGGGAATGCTTTTTAAGCGGAGCGGGTGATGATTTTTTCAAAATCATCACCCGCTCCGCTTAAAAAGCATTTACATCTTTGGGGGATCAGGCCGCTGATGCTGTTTTTTGCTGTATTAATGATTTTTGCTACATCAATGCCTTCCCTAAGGTATTGACAATCAACAGGAAAGATCACGATGAAGTCCCCCTCCCTTTCGGGGGATTTGAAGGCGGATTAATTTGTAAAAAATGGCAACCGAAGCCCGCCGGTGTTTTTTTTGCTCGCCACACCTTCCCTAAGGTACTGACAATCAACAGAAAACCTCCCGATGTGGTCCCCCTCCCTTTCGGGGGAGAGGTTAGAGGTGGGGTTTTTCCTATTTTCGCACCCTGCTATGAAAAACGACTTTTTAGAAGAATTGCGCTGGCGCGGCCTCATCCACGATATGACCCCGGGGCTGGAAGAACACCTGCAGCAGGGACCCGTCCGCGGCTACATCGGCTTCGACCCGACCGCGCCTTCCATGACCATCGGCAACTACGTGCAGATCATGCTGCTAACTTTCCTGCA
>JBKJKS010000307.1:0-7859 GCA_046597295.1 Saprospiraceae bacterium | reverse complement strand
GCCCGTTCGATATCGAGGCCCAGGGGGGCGGGCGAGGTCTGCGCGACATGCTGTAGAAATAAGGCGCGTTGTCCGACGGAGGTTTGTAGATCGTTCATGCTGCCAGGTGGCTGATTTTCAATTTTTTAACCGAAAACAAGGAGTGGGGGGTACCTGAATAAAATTTTCCGTGGCAAGCAATTTTTTACATGAATATTTGTGCCATTCGGTTGGTAATAACGTCTGTATAGTGCGTCTTTGATGGAGTCAGTACGAACTGCCGGTTGATTTTCGTCAGCAGTAAAGTGGGCTTTCTCAACTACTACCGTGAAAAAGGGTTGTATCTGTAGAAAATTAAAACAAAGCGTTTCAATTTTTTCCGATTCACCCCGGTGGAATGCAAGCTCCGGAAAGCCTTAATCGTCGCGAAGGTCTGCTTTTCAGACCATACCGGCATCCTGTTGAACATTCCTGCTCTACCACTGACATGACTGCAAAAACGCTTATTGCCCACGATATACCGCCCTTGAAGATCGAACAGACCGGCAAGGATGCCTTTCATGTGCTCAACGACTACCACGTCAAGCATCTGCCGGTGGTGGATGGCCGGCGACTCGTCGGCCTCCTTTCCGAAGAGGATATTTTCAACCATAAGTTGTACGAACCCATCAGCGAGTACGACTTTTCCATGCATCGCCGCTACGCCGTGCAGGAGAATGAACACCTGTTCGAGGTGATGCGGCTCATGGGCGATCATCGCCTGACCGTGGTGCCGGTGGTGGACGATGAGGGCAATTACCTGGGTCTCATTTCCCAAAATGACCTGTTGCGCTATTTCGCTCATACGGCTTCCTTCACCGAACATGGCGCGGTGCTGGTGCTCGAAATGAACCGCCGGGACTATTCGCTGGCGACTATTGCCCGGATTATGGAGGAAGACCGGGTCAATATTCTGAGTTCCTTCGTGACTTCCGTACCCGATCCGGAGAATATTGAATTGACCCTCAAAGTCAATCGCCACGATCTGGCGCGGACCATTGCTTCGCTGGAACGCCACAATTACACCGTGAAAGACACCTTTGGGGATCTCGAAAGTGCGGATGCCCTACAGGATCGCTACGACTCCCTCATGCACTACCTGAACGTGTAAACTGGTAAAAAAGAGATTAGCATATTTGGGGGAGAGGCCGCTATTTTTGCCCCTTCATTGCTGATCGCTGACCCTCCCACGGACCAAGCCAGCCTAAACGCGAAAACATGAAAATGCACAATTTCTCGGCCGGCCCGGCGGTATTGCCGGCGACGGTGATCAAAGAAGCAGCCAAAGGCGCGGCCAATTATGCGGGTAGTGGACTGAGTATCATGGAATTGAGCCACCGGGGCCCCGAATTCACCGCCGTGCTCGACGAGGCCAATGCATTGCTGAAAGAACTGCTTCAACTGCCCGACGGATACCGTAGCCTGTGGCTGTCCGGCGGGGCGAGCACCCAGTTTTTCATGGTGCCCATGAACCTGCTGAACGAGCACGAGACCGCCGCTTATACCGATACGGGGGTCTGGGCGAATAAAGCGATCAAAGAAGCCAAGGGCTTTGGAAAAATACAGGTGCTGGCTTCCTCCAAAGAGCAGAACTATACCCATATTCCCAAGGGTTATAAAATACCGAAAGACGTTCGGTACCTGCACCTGACCAGCAACAACACCATTTACGGTACCCAGCTGCAGCGCTTCCCGAAGTCGCCGGTACCGTTGGTCTGCGATATGTCGTCCGACTTTTTGAGCCGTCCGGTCGACGTGTCCGCTTTCGGCCTGATCTACGCCGGCGCGCAAAAAAACCTGGGTCCGGCCGGCACTACGGTCGTAATCGTGCGGGAAGACCTGCTGGGTCAGGTGCAACGCTACCTGCCGGCTATGCTGGACTACCGTACCTTTATCCAGGAAGATTCCATGTTCAACACCCCACCGGTGTTCCCGATCTACGTGAGTATGCTCACCCTGCGCTGGCTGAAAAAGAGCGGCGGTCTGCAGGCCATGCACCGGCGTAACAAGACGAAGGCCGCCATCCTGTACGACGAGGTGGACCGCAATCCGCTTTTCCGCGGTACGGTCGCCAGAGAAGATCGCTCGCTCATGAATGCCTGCTTCGTGATGGAAGATCAATACGCCGCACTCGAAAAGGAATTTTTGAAGGAAACCGAAGCCAACGGCATGGTCGGCCTGAAGGGCCACCGCTCGGTGGGCGGCTTCCGGGCCAGCATCTATAACGCGCTCCAGAAAAGCAGTGTGCAGGCCCTGGCCAATCTGATGCAGGATTTCGCCCGCCGCAAAGGCTAGGGTACTAGGTTTTACAAGTCCTTTACACTGTTTTACATGGCTTTACGCTGGCGATGCCGGACGGACCCTACTTTTGATGCATCGTTACTAAAAAATGAGAAACACATGATCAAGGTAATTTGCTCCGCCCTGCTGCTGATTGGCTGCGCATTTTGTACGCCTGCGCTCGGCCAGGAAGCTTTCCAGAACTGTACCGCCGCTTTCCTGGATAATAAAATCGTGGTCGATGATTATTCGCCCACCGGCAAGTGCAGCCTCGCCGCCACGGCCACCGGAAAGATGACCGTTTGCACTGCCGACCTGTCGCCAAACGCCAGCGTAGCGGTGGACAGGATCACTTTTAAAATCGCGATCCGGGATCACCAATCCAAAACGCTGGTCATGTTTTCCAACGAGAATTACCAGCAGGTGGACATTCAGAAAGTACTTTCCAAATGCCGGAAAGGCGACCACATCGTGCTGCTGACGCTGGATACGCGCTATGCGCTGCCGCATAATGAAATCCTGGTGCTTTAAGGTCATTCAGGGGCGCAGATGGACGCAGGAAAGTTATATTTGCAGGCATGAAGCAACCAACACTGAAAAAAGCCGTCGTCTGTATCGCTCTGTTATCGGTGGGGCTGCTGTTTGCGCAGTTCGCCCGGTTGACGCCGGTGTCGGCCGATAATGGCGGGCAGCGGTTCGATGAAAAGGTCAATCTGGCCCTTCGGCGTACCGCGCATCATTTGCTGCGGGAAGCAGGCGACTCCAGTTCCCGCATTGCGCCGGTTCAGCACCCGGACGCGGGCACTTTTCTGATCCGTCTGGAAGGTTCCTTCGACTACGACCGCCTGCCGGTGCTGCTGCAGGAAAGCCTGTATTTGCACGACATACGGGCCAACTACGACGTGGCGGTGCTGGACTGTGCCGCTGGTGATCTGCAGTTGGGCTACAACGTGCAGGAGATACAGCCCGGATCGGACGTGCCCTGCGGCGGCCGCGCGCAGGGCGCCGGCTGTTACGATCTGCAGGTACGTTTTGCCAGTCCGCCTGCCGCGCCCAACCGGTCCATAGGCTGGTGGATACTGGCCGGCGGTTTTTTACTGGGCGGTGTATCGTATGCCCTGTGGTCGTGGGCTGTCCGTCCATCCGCTCCGCCGGAAGCACCGCCTGGCCTGCACTTCGGGGGCTCCAGCCTCGATCCGGCCAATCAAACCCTGCTGGCCGGCGCCGTCCGCCACCAACTGACCTATCGCGAAACCAAGTTGCTCCACCTGTTTGTCAGCCACCGGCAACAGCTGCTGGAACGCGACACCATCCTCCAGGAGGTTTGGAACGACGAAGGTATTATCGTCGGGCGCAGCGTCGACGTGTTCGTATCGCGCCTGCGCAAAATGCTGCGCGACGATCCGGCGGTGCGTATTGCGACGGTGCACGGAATAGGCTACCGGCTGGAAGTGGCGGATGCAGCCTCTAAATTTTCGTAGCACCCCTTTTTCCAACGCGTTTTCCGGTAATTGCTTTCCAGAAATGACGCGAGTCATACCGAAAATTCGGTATGACTCGCGTTTTGGTCGTATTTGGGCGTCATCAAATGCGCATTTTTGATCAGCGCCGTCCCCCTTTGCCGCCGCCGCCCTGGTAGTGGCCCTGGTTGGCGCCCTCCTGATGACCGAGGCCCAGGTTATTGCCGCCTTTGCTGTCTTCACTGGGGTCATCGTTCTTATTGGACCCGCGGCCGGTTTCGAGTATATTCTGCTGACCTGCCTTCTTACTGCGTTGTTTCACGCCCGGCTGCTCATTGCTCTTGGGGGAGCGGTCGTTTTTCTGATCTTTTTCGTTTTTCATGACTCCGATTTTAATGAGTGAATGTATTGTTTCACCCATTCAGGGCAGCAAGATCGTGCCAGGGCGATTCACTCTCCATAATCTACATGCAGGGACTGTAGCAGCCTATTTGCTGCATAATCAGGCAATTATGGTGGTATGAATTGCTCAATCGGTGGCGGACTGACCCCTTTTGCCGGCCAGCAAACGCCAAGGTTTAATGCTGGACCACCAGCCTGACCACTGCCCACCGTCCATTGGCAAGCGTTTCCAGGAAGTAAACACCCGGTTGCCAGTGGTTGACCAGGATGGTAAACTGACCCTGGTCGCTTTGACCGGCGGCCACCCGCTGACCGATCGTATTGCAGGCCTGCCAGCGGACCGGGCCGATCATGGGCATGGTCACCTGCACCCCGCTGCGGGCCGGGTTGGGGCTGATCAGCACCGGTTTTTCGGCCGGATCCTGCGTCGTGGTGGTCGGCAGGCAATCGGCCAGCAGGGTCTTGTACAGACCGAGGCCACCGCGGTAGTTACCGACCACTATGTCCATGTAGCCATCGTCATCCAGGTCGGCGAAAGCGGCATGGCTACGATTTCCTTCGTCCACATTGCCCCAGTTATTGTCCACGAGGGTATAAGGCGAGGCGGTCGGCGTCAGGTTTTCGTAGGTGCGTAAAGTGCCGTCATTCCCACCCACCAGCAGCAGGGGTCCGTCGTTGGTATTGACGATAGTGGGGGTGCTGAACCCGATGCCGCCCGGAAAAGGAGCGGTCGTGATGTTGCCCAATTTGGCTTCGGTGATGGTGGGCGCAAAGGACGGCTCGGTGGGCGAGCCGATGTTTTTGAAAAAATTAAGGTTGCCCTGCCGTTCGCCGGCAATCAGGTCTTTCAGTCCGTCGCCATCCAGGTCGAACACGGTGGGGGCGGAGGCCTGGCCCACATCCAGCAGCACCCACATGGCGCTCTGGTCGCGGATGAAATTCATCGGGTTGCCCGCGCCGGCCACATTTTCGTAGTAGTAAAAACTGCCCAGGTTACTGCCCACCACCAGGTCTTCATCGCTATCGCCATCGAGGTCGCTGAAGGCGGGGGAAAAATCAAAATCATTGGGCGCAAATTCCGACATACCGAGCCAATCGCTGCTGCTCAGGCTGAATTTCGGCTCGGTGGCCGTGCCGATGTTCAAAAACAAATACAGGCTGGCATTGGTAGCCGTCGCATTGGACTTCGTGAAAAAGCCATAATTCCCCACCACCAGGTCGGCGAGTCCGTCGGCGTTCACGTCGGCAAAGGCCGGATGCGTCGTCGTACCCAGGTCGATCATGTCTTCGATGAACAATTTCTGGGTCTGCAATTCGAACTGTGGGACCGTCGCCGTGCCGGTGTTGCGGTAATACCAGACGGCACGCTGATCTTCTCCGATGGTTTTGTTGTTGGGCGAGACGACCAGGTCCCGGCGTCCGTCATTGTCCAGATCGAGGTAAAAAGAAGCGGGGAAGACGGCCACCTCCACCGGCACGTCGTACTGCGGGAACAGCGTATCCTGCGCCGTCATCCAGGCATCGGCGGGGCTGCCGCCGTTGGTCATCATGTTGAGGCAATTAAAGGAAATATTGCCCAGCACCACCTCTTTGTCGCCATCGCCATCCTGGTCGTAGGTCATCACCGTGGCGCCGGGGTGGCGGTCGGTGCGGTCTTCCACGGTGCCGGGGGCGAAACAGGGGGCACAACAGTTCGGCGAGCTTGCCAGTTCGCTGCGGCACTGGGTGAGGCCGTTTTCGTAGAAACCGCCCCAGCAATTGTCGGCCAGCACGAATATCAGGCTGTCCAGTCCAAAGCCCAGTTCGACGGAGCGGTTTTGCAGGTACGACAAGTGGGTGCTGTTGCCCGAAGGAAAGGCCACAATGTCCAGATCGCCGTCGCCGTCGATGTCGTCGACGGCCGGGTAGTCGGTTTTACTGATGGAGAAATTGTTCCAGAAACCCGGTACGGTACTCGGATAATAAAGCAGGAGCGGGTCGCAGTTGGGGCAATCAGCCGGATAACCGAAAATATAGGGCTGGAATTTCAGGACATTGTTGTCAAAATAGCCCTGAAAAATCTGGATTTCCTGAGTGCCCGGTTCGAGCGACGCGCAGAAAATGTCAGCCGCGCCGTCCTGGTTAAAATCGCGCAGCACCACGAAATCGGCGAGTGCCGGGAAGGTACAGGCGTACTCCGGGGCATGGGTATAACTCGTTTCATTGGGCGTGCCGTTGTTCAGGTACGTAACCAGCACATCGCCGGAGCGGTCAAAGATGACCAGGTCCGGCGTGCCGTCGTTATTGAGGTCGGCGGCCGAAAACTGCGGGGCATTCAGGCCGCCGGCAAAGGGGGCGGTCAGCAACTGGCCGTTTTGGTAGACCGGCGCAGGCAGCCGTTGGAACATCTGGGTCTGGGCGGGCAATATGGCGACCGAGCCTATGAAAAAAGTGAGGGAAAGACAGAGCGTGCGCATGGGGGAGTAAACGATGTACTATAAACGATGAACTATGCTGGCTTTTTTTAGCATCTTACTAACTGCCCGGCAAACTTACGCGGAAAGCAAGTGACCGTTGGGTACAACTGGGTTTTCGGCCAATGCTGACGAAAACTGTCGTTCACTGAGCGGTGAGGTGACATCTCACCGCGGCAGCTCGCCCGTTCCGAGATGACACCCCGATGAAAAATCGGGATGTCACCTCTCCACTACCTTTATCTTGCGTTGACTAAACAATATTGGAAACCAGCCAGCCACACAATCAAAAATCTAAACCCCTCTCAACCTTTCTAAACCCGTCTCAACCAGCCACCTATGATCTACGAATTCAACGGATTCCGCCCCGTCATCCACGAAAGTGCGTACATCCATCCCCAGGCGGCAGTGACCGGCAACGTGGTCATCGGGCAGGATGTGTACGTCGGTCCCGGCGCGGCCATTCGCGGCGACTGGGGCGCCATCATCATCGAGGACGGCTGTAACGTGCAGGAAAATTGTACGATCCACATGTTCCCCGGTATTACGGTGCTGCTGCGCGCAGGCGCCCATATCGGCCACGGGGCCATCATCCACGGCGCCACGGTGGGCCGCAACTGCCTGGTCGGTATGAACGCCGTGCTGATGGACGACGTGGTGCTCGGCGACGAATGCATCGTGGGCGCGCTCTGCTTCCTGAAAAGCGGCGAGCAGATTCCCTCCCGCAGTATGGTGGTCGGCAATCCGGGTAGGATTATTAAGTCCGTCACCGACGAGATGCTGGCCTGGAAGACGGCCGGCACACGCCTGTACCAGCAATTGCCGGCGCAGTGTTATGACAGCCTGCGGCCCTGCGAGCCGCTGCGGGTGATGCCGAAGGGCCGGGCGGGCATGGAAGGCGGGTATGAGCGCTGGAAAAAAGATACGGACGCCGGCATGGAAAGTGGAGTTTAAATTCAAAAAACGGCTGTTTGTGGCGTGGGTGGTTGGGTTGTGTTTTTGTGGGAGTCATCCTTACTTTACGCTTGCCACCACATAGAAGGGAGTAACCGAACCCGCTCCTATGAGGACAAACAAGACTAAAGCGTTAAGTGACGGAAGTGGTAGGGGAAGGAATCATCATGCTCGACAAAAAAGAGGGGTGAAGGAAGTACGCATTTTGTATTGTTTCTGGAATGAAATTTTTCATTTGATGATTCATAAGGGTTTGATTCAGTGCTATTTGAAAAATACTTTCTGAAAGATT
>JBKJKS010000150.1:0-3473 GCA_046597295.1 Saprospiraceae bacterium | reverse complement strand
CCCGGCGAAGAGGAGATGGAAATGGAGCTGATTGAAAATGCCCTGCACCTCAAGCAGGTACGGGCTTACGACTGCATGACGCCGCGTCCCGAAATCGTGCACATAGACGTACAGGCTTCCGTGGAGGAATTGCGGCAGCGCCACATCGAGAGCAGTATGTCGCGCATTATCGTCACTGATGGCGACCTCGACCGGGTGCTGGGTTATGTGCATGTGCAGCAATTATTCGCCCGCCCGCAAAGCATTCGCGAGATGGTGATGCCCATTCGCTTTGTCCCCGAAAGCATTCAGATCAGTGACCTGCTCAGCAAATTCATCAAAAACCGGACGAACATCGCCTGCGTGGTGGATGAGTACGGCAGTATTTCCGGCCTCGTTACCCTGGAAGATGCCCTGGAACAACTCTTTGGGGAGATCGACGACGAGCATGATCAGCAGGAATTCATCGATGCGCGCCTGAGCCCCACCGAGTATTTATTCTCCGGTCGGCTCGAAGTAGACTATCTGAACGATAAGTACCCCGAATTGCAATTGCCCGCCGGCGACTACAACACCCTCTCCGGGTACCTGGTCGCCGCCATGCAGACCATTCCAGAACAAAATGTACGCCTGCAACTGGATGGCAAAAATTTTGTGCTGGAGCTGGTCAGCGATCGCAAGATCGAGACGGTACGCGTGCTACTGGGCGAGGGAGGCAGCTGACCTGACCTGCCCCCGATATCCGGCCACTGATTGTCGTCAACTTGACATTTTGCCAGGTCTTGATGAAATTTATTGCAAATAAAAATCTAACGGGTGGCCACCTGCGTAGATAGTAATGAACTTCCGGCCAGCGGCATATTCCGCTGATGGCTAGGGTTCTTCCGCGGGAATTTCACTTTCCAATTCCACCGATTACGAGATAATTCTTGCAGCAGCGACGCTTGTGCAGCGTCGTTTGCCCGAAGCCTCTTTTTTTCCAACCTTATTATCAAAATACACACAATGGTAAATCATCAACACCGCACGGCAGGCATTTTCCAGTTGCTCGCCCTATTGTTTCTGCTGGCAGTGGCCATGCCCGGCCAGGCCCAGACCATCTACGCCCTTTCCGGCACCGAACTTATTTCATTCCAGGCCCAAACGCCCGGTACCCTGACCGGTACGGTCCAGATCACCGGCATCACGGCGGGACAGACCCTGGCCGGCCTGGATTTTCGTCCGGCCACCGGCCAGTTGTACGCGTTGGGCTATAACTCCGCCACCGGAGAAGCCCGCTTGTACACCATTGACCGCAGCACCGGGGTAGCCACCGCCGTCGGCGCCGCTGCCGTGACCCTCAGCCCCAACATGGGCGATATTGGTTTTGATTTCAACCCCACGGTGGATCGTATCCGCGTGACCGGTAGCAACAACACCAATTATCGTTTGCACCCGGTGACCGGCGCCATCGCCGCAACGGACGGCAACCTGGCGTTCGCCGCCACCGATGCCAATGCGGGCGTGAACCCCGGCATCGGTACGCTGGCCTATACGAACAGCTACCTCGGTACGCCTACCACGACGCTTTTCAATTACAGTACCACCCTGAACCTGTTTACCACCCAGGTGCCGCCAAACGCCGGTACGCTGAACACCCTGGGCGCTTCGGGCATTACCCTGTCAGCGGGTGATCCGTCGGCCGATCTGGATATCTACTTCGACGTCGCTTCGATGAGCAACCGCGCCTTTCTGGTGGCCAATGTGGATGGCTCGAACAACGATAACCTGTACATGGTCAATCTTACGAACGGTGCAGTTACGCTGGTGGGCGCCATCGGCGGTGGCCGTGCAGTGAGTGATATTGCCGTGCTGATCGAGCGCAATGTGCCGGCGAACCTCACCGGCGATCTGTTGTACGCCCTCACTACCGGCAACAGCCTCATCTCCTTCGACGCTGCCAAACCTGAGATCATCCGCACCCTGGTCGCCGTTACCGGCGTCGCCATGGGCCAGGTCTTGTCCGGCCTGGATTTCCGCCCCGCCACCGGCGAACTTTTCGCCCTGGGCTATAATTCCGCGACCGGTGAAGCCCGGTTGTATACGATCAATGTCACTTCCGGCGTAGCGACTGCCGTTGGCGCCGCACCCATTACGCTGGCTACCAACCTGGGCAAGATCGGTTTCGATTTCAACCCGGTGGTGGACCGCATCCGCGTGACCGGCAGCAACAACGCCAACTATCGCCTGAACCCGATCACGGGCGCCCTTGCCGCTACCGACATGAACCTGGCCTTCGCCGCCACCGATGTCAACGCCAATGCCAATCCTTCGATCGGCGCCGTCGCCTACACCAACAGTTTTGCCGGTACGATGGCCACGATGCTGTTCAACTACGACGATTCCCTGAATGTATTTACGACCCAGGCACCGCCGAACAACGGTACGCTGAATACGGTCGGCAACTCCGGGCTGGTCCAGAACCTGACCGATGCGTCTTCCGATCTGGATATTTTCTACGACGCTACGACTGGCCAAAACCGGGCGTATTTCGTCGCCAATACGGGCACCAGCATCACCGACAACCTGTATTCCGTTAACCTGACGACTGGCGCTACCACGCTGATCGGGAAGATTGGCAACGGAACGGCCGTCGTCGATCTGGCGGCTTTCATCGCTTCCCAGGTCAACCTGACCTGCGCCAATTTCACGGACACGACCAGTGCCGGATCGTCCAGCATGGTCGTCAATTATACGGTGCCAACCGCCACGACTTCCTGTGCTGCCGGTGGCGCCACGGTTACCTTGCTCTCCGGCCCGGCCTCGGGCAGCACCTTCGGGCCTGGCAACACGCAGGTCTGCTATGTCGCCAAAGATGCCTGTGGCAATGTCGATACCTGCTGCTTCACCGTTACGGTGATGGAAGGGGCCTGCGACGTGAAAAACAATGGCTGCATCCGGTACGAAGTGCTTTCGGTCAGCAAAGACAGCGTAGGCAATAAGGTATACCGCATCCGGGTCACGAACAACTGCACCAGTGCCCTGAACTACGTGGCTTTCCAGGTGCCGAATGGCGTGACCGCCGTCAGCCCGGCCAACAACAGTACGTATGCAGCACAAAGTGGCCGTAATTACCTGGTCCGCTCGCCGAACTTCAGCCCCTTCTATTCTATTCGCTTCAAAACGACGGATAGCGTCGGTATTGTCGGTGGCCAGAGCGATATCTTCCAATATTCCCTGCCGCAGCAAACCGATGTAAAATACATCCTGCTGATGGTTCGTCTGGCGGACGGTACGAGTTACCAGGCTTATGCCAACACCTTCAACTGCGCAACCCAGCCGTTCAATCCTTCGATTTCGCAACGCGAAGACGGCGCCCAGACGGAAGCTTTCGCCGGCAACATGACGGTGTATCCCAACCCGACCACCGGCCAGATATTCGTGGAACTGTCCGCCTGGAGCGGCCAGCGGGTAAACCTGACCGTGTATAACGTCACCGGTCGCCAGGTGCAGCG
>JBKJKS010000119.1:0-3470 GCA_046597295.1 Saprospiraceae bacterium | reverse complement strand
GTCAGGCTAACCTGACGGGTACCGATTTGCGAAAAGTAAATTTAAGCGACGCCGAGCTCGTTGGTGCACAATTAAACAGCGCCATAGTAGATAAAAATTGGTCTGAGAAATTAAAGCAATGGCAACCAACGGGCGTGAAAGAACTACAGCAAAGTTATGTCATCGTAAACGATACTACTGACCAATTTAAAAATCCGTTGTACCGTTTGAGAAAAAACGGTTGATTTCAGACTCACTTGTTAAAATCCAGATGACTTTTCATGACTGCCTGTAGCTTATCCGAAAATCTGCGTACTGCTTCGTCTTCAGGCCGGTAAGGTTCAAAACCAATTTGAAAGGCCCAGCTATAATAGCTCTGTAAATCATTCAGATAATTTGCCAGCAGTTCGGGGGTCCAATTCGTTTCGCGGGTAATACTATACTTGTCCCTTAGCTGTTTCCCAAGCTCTTGTCCCCATTCATTATTAACGATATCGACATAATTATCAACCGGTCCCTCTTCCAGGTCTGTAATTTGTGCTTCTGTAAATTTTCCGGTGATCAACTCCGGATGGCGATAACGTTCATGGGCATCAGCAATGAAATCAGCCAGTTCCTCCGAAAAACAAGAAGTAATAAATGCCTGTGCCGTGATGTGGTTAAAGGAATTGAGATAGCCTTTTTCAGTACTGTCTCTGGCATTTCTAAAAGCCATATCCGGCGTATTGATATTTGCTACCGATGATTCTGCAATATCAAAAAAAGCCAGATCGCCTTCTCCGAGCAATTCCGGTCTCCGTCTGGAAAGATTATACACCCTTTCCAGGTCTTTTCTATTGATCACTGCGTAGGGACAACGGAGAAGCAAGGTGAAGCGGTCCCAAATAGCACCGTTATACCCCGCTTTGAAAAGATCACCCTGACTGGTGCCGGTCTCTAATACACTGATCGCTTCTCTGCCGTTGCTACAGTGTCGCACCCGGACCGAACTGTTTACAGGTGCAGTGCTATCTACAGTGATCTTACCATGATTATATTCGATCTGGATGACTGATTTTAGTTCTTCCAGCGAGGCGAACCTGGTGCCGAGCAAAGCCCCGCGCACTGATTTGTAGGTTGCCGTACGCGTGGTGTCCTTACTTACCAGTGAAATACAAGCCCCCGCACCGGAATGGTCCCGTTTCGTGCTATCAATGGCCGGATGACAGCCAATAAAAAAAATGGAAAGCAAGGCGAGATACTGGGGTGTATGCATATTTTCTTTATCCAAATGGTTTGGGTTTTAGGATGGATACCACAAGTTAAAGGCTGTAAAATTCAGACCCGGAGCAAGCCCCGGAACGCCCTGCCGCCGTAGTAAGATTCTGCACCGTTGTGATACACGAAGATATGCCCATAGCGGAAATCAGCAAAGATAGCGCCACCGAGTTTTCTGATGTCAGCCGGTGTTTTTATCCAGCTCGATGTTTTCGTATCGAAGTTTCCAAATTTTTGCAGCCCGCGGTATTGTTCTTCCGTTAAAATCTCGATGCCCATGTCTGCTGCCATCTCCAGCGCACTGTTTTCCGGTTTATGTTCTTTCCTTGCTTCCAGCGCTGCATGGTCGTAACAAATACTTCTGCGTCCTTTAGGACTTTCCGCTGCGCAATCATAAAAGACGTATTCGCCCGTCTGCTCATCATGCCCAAGTACATCCGGTTCACCGCCGGTTGCTTCCATGGCCTGGAGCGACCATAGTCTTGCGGCATTCGCTTCCAGCCTTGCTTGCACTTTAGACCATTCAAGGCCGTTATGGCGATTCATGTTTTTATCAAAGCGGGCTTTTAGCGTGTTGAGTAGGTCTTCACGTTCTTTGGATGACAGTTCCTTTTTCATACTATTCATTATTGATTTGTAACTATTTAGCACCCAAAGGGTGCGACATATAAATTTTGGGTGTTGCACACAGCACGAAGTTCATTGAAAACATTGAGTTGGTGTTTACGGCAGGTACTGATAAAGCCTTGAATGCGGGCATATCTGTCTGCGCCTTGCTCTGTGCGGAAACAGCCAGCAACTTTTTGCTTTGTTTTGAGGGGTCTAATATCCCTCTCTGCCTGATTGTTGCTGAAAGGGACGATTTCGAATTCAGCGAATGCCAACACCGCATCGCTGTGTTGGACCAGTCGGTCCAAGAGGCTGAGCGCCTTGCCCCGTGCTTTTCGCCCCCGTTTTTTCTTCTGTCCGGCTTCGGGCGGAGGCGTTTTAGGCAGCGTCAGTTCCTCGACCTGGATAGCCGCCTGGCACAGTGTGAGCCATTTTTCCTTTTCGGAAGCAATGTTGGGGGCGGTCTTGGTGCCTTTTTCGCTTTTTTTGTACAGTTGGAGCAGGAAACCCCGCAAGCCCTCCGCCCAAGGTTTTCCCTGCTCTAAGTGTGCCTGCAATTCGCGCAAGATGTGCGGGTTGCAAAGCGCGTGTCGGCAGTTGCTGAACTTGAAATAGGTGCTGTAGCAGTCATGAACTGCCCAGTTTTTGACCCTTGACAGGATGGAAACCTCCGTTTGGTGGGCCTTGCTGCCCCTTTTGTCGCTCACGAACAGGTACGTGAACAGGGCGCTGCAAGCGACGTGCAACCATTCCAATTTGATGCCCACTTTGACACCGCTTTCGTCAAAATGGGTCACTTCCCCCGCAAGCAGTGCTTCCTTGATTTGATTTTCCGTCGTTTCGAGCCGTTCGTAAGCCAGTTCGTTGTTGGAAACAGCGGTGCTTTCGTTCAAATCATACCCGAACAGGTCGGTGAACAAGGTGCTGACTTTCTCATAAGAGAGTTGGCAGGAGTTGCCCAAAAGCACCGTCAGGGCGCGAACCCCCGGCCCATATTGGACCGGAGCATGAAGCCCAGCGGGAAAAACGCCCAAATGTTCGCACCCACAGGCGCACCGTTGGCGGATTCTTTGGTATTCCGTTACTTCAAGTTTCGGTTGTGGCAGGTCGAACACCTGACAGGTTTGTTCCACTTCCCCGCTCTCGGGGTCCAAGGACAAACCACAGCCACATACCGGAGTGGTGAGCCGAACGATGTGGTCTGCTTGCTCCACCTTGCCTAACGTCTTTCCTTGGTGGCCTTTTTGGCCCCCTTGAACCTTGGCCTCCTTCGGTATGCCAGGTTTGCGCTTCGGGCCGTCGCTTGATGGGGGACGGCTGGAATTGCGGCTGTTTTGGTTCAGACGTGCCTCCAAATCAGCAACCCTTGACTTTAGTTCGTCAATTTGCTTTTGTTGATGTTCTATAATCAATAATAGATTATTTATAAGAACATGGCAGGATTCGACAGTCGTAGGCAGTTCCAACTCGTTTGTCTTTGAAGCGACAAGTTATGTTTAATTCCTTCTTTATCATTACCCGCCTCCGGCGGATGCTAAACAGTTACCTTTTTTTTCTTTTATAGTTTTCCAGTACAAACGACCCCAGGCCGTCCAGACTGGAATAGAACGCTTTGCCGCCATTGG
>JBKJKS010000044.1:0-5802 GCA_046597295.1 Saprospiraceae bacterium | reverse complement strand
AAACAACTTCGGCATCCGAAAGCGACTGCTCGAATACGACGACGTGATGAACATCCAGCGGGAGGCCATTTACAAGAAGCGCCGCAACGCGCTGTTCGGCGACCGCCTGTCGGTGGATATTAATAATGCTTTCACCGCCATCACCTCCGAACTGGTGCAGGTGCACCGCGGCGGCGGCGACCACGAAACTTTCCGCCTCGACGCCATCCGCGTCATCGGCGTGGACCCAGAGATGGAAGCCGCTTGGTTCAAGAGCGCCTCCATGAGCACGGTGCTGGCCACTTTCCAGCAGCAGGTGCTCGATCTTTACGAACACAAGGGCAAACAGATCGGTGACCGGCTGTTGCCGGTGATCAAAGATGTCTACGCCCGGGAAAGCCACCGCTACAAGCGCATCATGGTGCCCTTTACCGACGGCAGCCTGCAACTGAACATCAGCGCGGATATGGAGGAAGCCATTAATTCCAATGGCAAAACCATTATCCGCGACATCGAGAAAGTGGCCACCCTGGCCCTGCTGGACGATGCCTGGAAGGAACACCTGCGCAATGTGGACGATCTGAAGGAATCGGTCCAGGGCGCTTCGTTCGAGCAAAAAGATCCGCTGGTGATCTATAAAATGGAGGCCTACAACCTGTTCGAGGGCCTGATCGGTCATATTAACTCGAGCGTGACCGCCTTCTTGCTGAAAGGCTCGCTGGCGATGGCCGACGAGCAGCAGATCCAGCAGCGCACCCAGCAGCAGCAACAGGTGGATGCCCAGCGCCGCGCCCAGGCCAGCCGCCTGCGTTCGAACAACCAGCAGCCGATGACCGAGACTCAGCAGGCCGCCCAGCGCGCCGCGATGTCCGCCGGACAAAACGGCGGCGGGGTGGCACAGAAGAGCCAGCCGATTGTGCGGGAAAAAGTGGTGGGGCGTAACGATCCCTGTCCTTGCGGCAGTGGCAAGAAGTACAAGCAGTGCCATGGGAAGTAGGGAGTAATGGAGTACGGAATGAAGCGGCCGTGATTTGTCGCTGATGTTATAAGATCCGTCCATGCGGCGTGTACGCAGTATGGACGGATTTCTATTTTCAGGCCATCCACTGTTGCTGATGGTCGTTCAGTCGGATCGATATAGTGCCGTCGCCTGTTTTTGAGATGACACCCGTCCAAAAAAGGAATTTTTCCGGCGGCCCGGGTTTTTTTGGTTTAAAGGCAGTTCTTTACACCCATGCCAACCGGAAAATTGGCAGTTAGCATTGCCGTTATGAAATACGCACTGACCATTGCCCTGTTTTGCTCCCTGTGCATCGCCTGTTCGCGGGGTTACAAAGTCCCGACCGACGAATCGTGGACCCTCCAGCCCATCATCAAGGTGGACGACCGCAATCCCATCCTGGAACCCGATGACAAGTCCAATTTCTTCTGTCCCATCCGCAAAAAAAACGTGCGCTGGGAAGAAAAAGACGTGTTCAATCCGGCGGCAGTGATGAAGGATAACGGCGTGTGGCTGCTCTACCGGGCGCAGGATAAGCTGGGTCAGCCCGGCGGCACCTCCCGGATTGGGTTGGCGAAAAGCCGGGATGGACTGATCTTTCGCCGGACCGCCTTACCGGTGCTGTACCCGGACAATGACCCCATGAAAATATACGAGTGGGAAGGGGGCTGCGAAGATCCCCGCATCGTGCGCCGCGACGACGGCACTTATTTGATGACCTACACGGCTTATGACGGGAAAATCGCCCGCCTGTGTGTGGCCTCGTCACCGGACCTGATCGCCTGGAAAAAGCATGGCCTGGCCTTCAACGATGCCAAATACCGCGATCTGTGGTCGAAGTCGGGGGCCATCGTCAGCGAATTGATCAAGGGAGAGATTATCGCCCGCAAGGTGAAGGGCAAATACTGGATGTACTGGGGCGATACAGATCTTTTTTTGGCTACCTCCGACGACGGCATTTACTGGCAGCCGCTGGAAGACAAGAAAAATAAACTGCTGCCGGTCATGCAGCCCCGCGCGAACTTCTTCGACAGTCGCCTGGTCGAACCGGGTCCTTTTGCCCTGTGGCGTAAGAACGGCATCCTGCTGCTCTACAAC
Source organism: Saprospiraceae bacterium (assembly GCA_046597295.1). Lineage (GTDB taxonomy): Bacteria > Bacteroidota > Bacteroidia > Chitinophagales > Saprospiraceae > M3007. Next base: position 3,725 of record JBKJKS010000044.1, on the reverse strand, counting down.
AGCGCGAACAGTGCCAGCAGCGGTGATAAATCCCTGGCCGCCGACACCTACTCGGTGGGGCAGGCCTTGTTTTCGCCGGTCAAACCAGAGCAGCTGATCGGCCGGGCGAAGGGCTATTTCATGACCCCGGAACGCGATTACGAACTCACCGGGCAGGTCAACAATGTCTGTTTTCTGGAAGGCATGGTCTGGTTCAAAGACCGTTGGCTGCTGTACTATGGCACCGCAGATTCGAAGATCGCCGTCGCGGAGTGTAAGCCCTGAGGCATAAAACCCTTATCAACCTATTTGAACAGCTGATCATAGGGATTATCCAGTTTCTTTTCCTCGCTTGGCCGGGGCGGTTTCGGCTCCTCCCGCAGGATGACTGGCGGTTCCAGCGGCACCTCCGTGCGGGGCATGTTTTTGGGTCGGCTCTCTATTTCTTCGAATTCTGCAAACTCTTCTTCCGGGGCAGCCGCGGTATTCCGGGACCGGAACTGATCCTGCAACTGCTCCACTTTCCGCCCGCCTGCCGCCAGCAGGAACATGTATAAGGCAAAAAGTGGAAAAGCCAGCACGGCAAAAGCGACCTGAACGATTCCGATGAGGGGGTTGGTTTTCAAGGTCTTCAGCCAGTTGCGGAAAGTAGCGGGGAAGACCTGCCAGCGAATCACGAGGGCCAGTACCAACAGCACGGGCGCCACCCACATCAGGATGGTGTACAGTCCGCGCAGCAGGAAGAAGCCCAACACGACGACCACCACACCCATGATCAGACAGCCCACACTATTGTTGCTGCGCGTATTACCACTGAATAAAAACATGATTGATTGGCTGAGTTGAAATGAAGGGATCGAAACGAATACGTTTTTGGTCAAAAACATGTGCCAGACACCGGGCATTGTCCAGACCGGAACCAAATTTCCATCAAAGTTGCGTCTCTCCCAAGGCCAGAATGGTGGAAAATTCGTCGAATGTCACCGGCATCACCGACAAACGTCCGTTGCGCACCAGACCGAGGTGTTGCAGGGCAGGGTCATTTTTGATTTCCGTCAACGGTACGGCGCGCGCCAGCGGCTGGACCGGCTCCACCTCAATGGCCGACCAGTCGCCCTTTTCTGCGGTCGGGTCGGGAAAATATGCGCGGGCCACGCGGGCAATGCCGACCACCGCCAGCCCGATGTTCGAATGATAGTACAGGCATAGGTCGCCCGTCTGCATGGCGCGCAGGTTATTGCGCGCCTGGTAATTTCGCACACCGTCCCAACGGGTGCGGCCATCGCTTTGCAGCTGTTCGAAACTGTAGGCGTCTGGCTCGGATTTGATCAAAAAGTACTGCATGTTAAACAAGTAGAAATAAAAAATAAGGACCACGACGGCACGACAAAACACGACGTAATGTATTGCTAAGCATACAATTGGAGTGGCAAATGATCTTATTTTATCCCGCTAACGGGCGAACATTTTCAAGCGCGGATGATACAGATAAATCGTCTCTTTGAGGTACTCGGTGTCGAGGTGGGTATAAATCTCGGTGGTCGTGATGCTCTCGTGGCCCAGCATATCCTGCACGGCCTTGAGATCAGCGCCGCCTTCCACCAGGTGCGTAGCGAAGGAGTGCCGGAAGGTATGCGGGCTGATGTTCTTGGTCACCCCGGCCAGCACCGCCAGGTCCTTGATGATGTAGAAAACCATGACCCGACTCATTTTGGCGCCCCGGCGGTTGAGGAACACGACGTTCTCGTGGCCACTTTGGATATTCTCCTGCTGTGCCCGCACGTGGTCGAGGTACATCCGCAAAAAGCGTACGGCTTCGCCACCGATGGGCACCAGCCGCTCCTTGTCGTTCTTTCCCCAGACTTTAACAAAACCCGCGTCGAGGAAGAGGTTGGTGATTTTGAGATTGACCAGTTCGCTGGCCCGCAGGCCGCAGGCGTACAGCGTCTCCACCATCGCGCGGTTGCGGACGCCCTGCGGTTCGGACAGATCAATGGCGTCGAGCATGTGCTGGATCTCGTGGATGGAGAGCACCTCCGGCATTTTGCGGCGCAGCCGCGGGCCTTCGAGCAGCTCGGTGGGATCTTCATCCAGCAGGTCCTCGACCAGCAGGAATTTGTAAAAGGCCCGCAAACCCGCCAGCAGCCGGGCCTGCGAACTGGCTTCCAGGCCCAGCTGGTGTATCCACAGGATGAACTGTTCCAGGTCGCCTGGCCGGACGGCGAGCGGCAGCAGGTCGCGCTGTTCGATCTCCAGAAAACGGACGAACTTCCGGACGTCGTTCAAATAGGCATCCAGGGTATGGGGGCTGAGCGAGCGTTCGAGCAGCAGATAGGCCCGGAAGCTGGCCAGGGCGGCAGGCCAGGTCATGCGCTTTCCTCCTCCCCCCAGGTCAGCCAGAAATTGTTCACGCCTTCGCCCTGCAGCAGGGTTATCTGCTGGGAGTTGAGGAGCTCGAGCAGGGCCAGGAAGGTGACGACCGCGTGAATACGATTTTCCAGCACGACAAAAATATCCTCGAAGGCGGTTTTCCGGCCGGCGGTCAGGCAACTTTGAATGTAGACGCGCTGGTCCTGGATGGTGTAATTGAAATTGTACACCGTATGCACGCGCTGGGCTTTTTGCTCCTCCTCGAAACGCCCGACCAGCCGCTCAAAAACGCGCAGGAGTTTGTACAGGGTCACCGATTCCATTTCGGCATCGGCTAGGGCATGTTCGGCGAGTTGGCGCATTTCCGTGCTGGCGTAGCCGCGTGGGTGCATGAAGGCCCGTACTTCTTCCAGGTGGCGGAGGTCTTCCAGCACGCTTTTGTAGCGCTTGTATTCGAGCAGGCGGTCCACCAGTTCGCCGCGCGGATCTATTTCGTTGCCTTCCTCGTCCACCTGTTTACGGGGCAGCAGCATTTTAGCCTTGATGCGCATGAGGGTAGCCGCTACCACGATGAATTCGGAGGCCAGGTCGATGTTCATGGCCTCTAAATGGCGCACGTAGCCCAGGAAATCGTCGGTGATCGTGGCAATCGGAATATTGAAAATATCCAGCTCGTCCCGCTCGATGAAAAAGAGCAGCAGGTCGAACGGGCCGTCGAAGACGGGCAGGTGGATGGTGAAGGTGTCGGTCATTCTACAGGTTGATAAGGGTTGATAAAGGTTTATGAAGGTTGATAATCAACATCTTCTCCTCTACTACCAACACTTTATACCAATGCAAGATGCAGCAATGCACTGTGCAAAAGTACTCAAACGTCTACAGCCAGCAGCTCCCGCAGCAGCAATCGCAAGTTAGGTTCGGCGGCTTGGGCTGTAGCGATCGCTTCGGCAACGGTCGTTTCCCGGATGGCCGACAGGGGGTACGAGACATTGATGACCAGCGAGATCATCATTACCCGCAGACCCGCGTGGCGGGCCACCAGTACTTCGGGAATGGAAGACATGCCGGTGCAGTCGCTGCCCAGGCGGTGCAGCAGTTCGTATTCGGCCGGGGTTTCCAGGTTCGGGCCCTGCAAAGCGGAATACACGCCTTCCGTAGCCCGGATGCCGTGTTTTTTGGCAATGGTCAGGGCTTGCCGGCGCCAGTCCAGATCGTAAGTATGCAGCATATCCGGAAAGCGTGGCCCGAGTCGCTCGTCGTTTTCGCCACGCAAGGGATGCTCCGGCAGCAGGTTAATGTGGTCGCGTACCACCACCAGATCGCCGGCGCGTAGGTGGGGATTCACGCCACCGGAGACGTTGGTAATGACGATTTGG
>JBKJKS010000683.1:0-3081 GCA_046597295.1 Saprospiraceae bacterium | reverse complement strand
ATGGAACTCGAAGTTTTGGAAAGTAAGAAAGGGACTAAAGTCGTTACCGCTCCCAGTTTTCACGCCGCCCTGAAACTGCCGGTCCGCCAGTACGGTGCGCAGGTGCGCCGCTGGATGCGCGACGTCTATGAATTCAATGACGGTATCCGGCGTCCGCAGATTTATCGGGACTACGCCAAGCGGCCACGTCCCGGTGAACCGCTGGAAGATTACTACCTTACGCTGGAAATGGCCAAACTGATCGCCCTGCGGACCAACAGTAAGCACAAGATGAAATACGCCCGCTTACTGGAAGTTGTGGAGTACAATGGTCAGATGAACCTTTTTCATACGGCTGCCTGATTACTATCCTGATCTGATTTTTTTATGCTCCGATATTTTTCGCCAGACGGCCCTGCGCCGCCTGGCGAATTTTTTTGCATCCGGGACGCAGCTCATTAAACCCAAAGCCGCTATATTGGTCATAGTAAGCAAAATCTGGAAGCTTTGCCTTCAAATTTGGTGACCCACCCACCCGCGACGGACGAACAAATCATGGAAATGCTGCGCTCGGAACCACTGTTCGAGCGTGGTTTCCGGCAGCTGATGGCGCAATATCGGGAAAGACTGTACTGGCATATCCGGCGACTGGTGCTGATCCATGAGGATGCGGACGATGTGTTGCAGAACACCTTTATCAAGATTTACCGGGGCATATTGCAGTTCGAGGGTAAATCCAAACTGTACACCTGGCTCTACCGGATCGCGACCAACGAGGCCCTCACGCATCTGCAAAGCAAGGCCCGCCATGCATCGGCTTCGCTGGACGATGCGGGCGCGCTGGCAGCCGGGCGACTCCAGGCCGATCCGTGGTTCGATGGCGATTCGCTGCAGCTGCGTTTGCAACAAGCCATTGCCCAGTTGCCTGAAAAACAACGACTTGTTTTTAATATGCGTTATTATGAAGAAATGCCCTACGAACAAATGTCCGGCCTGCTGGGTACTTCCGTAGGCGCCTTAAAAGCCTCTTTTCACCACGCCACGAAAAAAATCGAAGCGGCTTTCCGGGAAGCAGAAGGATGAAATACCACCTACAAACCAACCAGTACAGCACATTGAACATATTACCCACATTGACCACATTAAATTAAAATACCATGGAATATCTGGACGACGAACTACGGGAAAATGCGCCCTGGCTGCGCGATCTGAAGCGCCAGGGCGACGGTCTGCGCAGACCGGAAGGCTATTTCGACGACCTGGAAGCGCAGGTTTTTACCCGGCTCGATACCATGGGCGCCCGCCGCACAGCGCCGATGCAAACAGTGCCAGGCGGTCATTGGGCCCGGCGGCGGCGGTTACGCGTGTTAAGCGCCCTGGCGGCCGGCATTGCCCTGGCCGCTGCCGCGTTTTGGTTTTTCAAGGCGCCCTCTGTGGCCGGGCAACCGGCAATAGCCGAAGTACAGCTGCCCGATTTAAGCGAAGAAGATATTGAAACGTACGTACTGGAAAACGTCCAGGAATTCGATGCGGCACAGCTGGCTGCGCTGCCCGCCATCGCGGTTACTGATCAAGGCCCGGAACGCGCGGCTCCTGATCCGGCAGCGCACCGTTCGAAGCGGCAGCAGGCTCTGGATGACCTGGACCCCGAAGACCTGGACCACCTGCTCGATGAACTGAGCAATGAAGACCTGGAAAGCCTGTTGTAAACCATCGGCTCCGCATACCCCAACCGGCATCCTGCCATTCACTTTTCAAATTACAATACTGCCATGAAGCGCCTCTTTTTTGTCCCTTTAATCCTCTTTTCTTTCCAGTTCCTGGTCCAGGCACAGGCCGGCGCCGGCCGGCCGGCCGGTACCGAACGTATCCGCGCTTATCGCGTGGCCGTATACACCGATGTGCTGCAGCTCAGCGCCGAAGAAGCCCAGAATTTTTGGCCGATCTTCAATGAGTACACCACGAACCGGGAAAAGCTGCAGCAGCTAATGCGGCCCGACCGCCAGCTCGACGTGATGAGCGATACGGAAGTGGAGGAGTATGTGCGGAAGTACTTCGATATCCGCCAGCGGGAAATGGACCTGGAAAAAGACCTGACGACCCGCCTGCGCAAGGTGCTGCCGATTCGAAAGATCGCCAAACTGCCGACTGCCGAACGGGAGTTCCGCGAAGGGCTGGTGAAAAAACTCCAGGAGTTTCGTGAGAAAAAGACCGAGCGGCAGAACCTGCGCCGTGGCGGAGGCCGATAAGGCAAAGGGCAATAGGCAAAAAAGCAAAAGGCAATTTCACGCCCTTTGCTTTTTTGCCCTTTGCCTATTGCCTATTAGAAATATTGCCTCTTTCCTGTAACCTGTTTTCCAAACGGACTGTCAGAGAGACCAACAGCAAAAAAATCTCTCTACGTTCACCACTTAATTACCTGGATTATGGAAGGCCCAATGGCAATCATTTTTCTTTTTGGCGTGGCGCCGGTCGCTACTTTCTGCATGATTTGGGGGCTTCGCTACCTCGAGAACAAGGAAAACATGGCGATGATCGCACGCGGCATGAATCCCAAGGATAAGAACCGCAGACTCAATCCTTCGCAGACCCTGAAAAACGGGCTCATGTTCGTCGGAGCCGGCGTTGGCCTGCTGCTCGCACTGATTATCAATGAGTCGATGTTGGTGAACGCCTCCGAGAGCACCCGGACCGGTATTTTCTTCGCCCTCATTGCCCTGTTCGGCGGCCTCGGTATGCTTGGCTCGTACTTCTACGAACGGAAGAACCCGCCCACCTACCACGACCCGGAGCTGTAAGCCCGATCCATCAGGCTACAGGCCCTCCGATCCCCCGCTGTTTCCCGGTGAAACGACGGGGGATTTTTTTGGCCCGAAGTTACCCGGGCTGCGCTTGCTGCAGCCCATTCGTCGATCCGGCCGGCAGAAGCGGTTTTTCCATCCTGTACTGCAGGAACTCCACGCCACGCAGCGTTTTACGGAATTCCTGGACCATCAGGAAGCCATTTTTTTCCAAAAAGCTGCGGGCAGTAATACTGGCCTCGGCCTGTAAAATGGCAAATTTGCGTTTACGGGCCAGCCGCTCCACCTGCTTGTACAGCGC
>JBKJKS010000534.1:0-3931 GCA_046597295.1 Saprospiraceae bacterium | reverse complement strand
GACCAGTTTTCCCGGTCCGACAGGATGGTACCACCGTGCGGGCCGGCGACAAATACGGCGCGGTTGACCCGCACCCGCTTCGCGCCGGAAGGCCAGGATAAGCGGGTGCGAGTCAACCGCGCCGTATTTGTCGCCGGCCCGCACAGTGGCACCATCCTGTCGGACCGGGAAAACTGGTCGACCATGATCGATTCCTATACTAACCTGCTGGTGGGTCTGCCCGACAATGCCCTCACCATTACGCTGGAGGGCCTGTTTACCCTGATCAAAGTGGTCGGCGGCGGCGTGGTCCACGGCCTGCCCGGCCTGCAATCCATGCTGCCCGGCGGCGAATACGTGAAATCCCTGAACACCGCACCCCCATCGGGCGGATCGTATTACGCGCTGGCAGCCCAGTACTCGCCAGCTGATGAGCATACGGCGGGTGGTCTGGGGAAGAAGGTGCTGATCAAGGCCTTGCGTAAAATCTTCGGCGAGGACAGCGATCTGGTCGTGCCCACCAAAGGCTGCTATTCCATGCAGCCGGAAGTAGCGGGTTTTGCCATCCCAGAGCAACGATACAAGGTGTACGGCGGGGAGGAGGACACCCACCACCTCAATTTCTTTGAGAAGGAGGCGGTCAATAAGCAGTTGCACGATTGGCTGACCGCGCCGGGTTGAACTCCGCTTTTAATGCCACATCTATCGAATATCATTTTTCAGGCAGTTTGTAGCAACTCCTTCCCCACGCCCGTCTGCTTGTTATACTTGTTCCGGTATTCGATCGGCGTCAGACCCGTAATTTTTTTAAAAACATCGCGGAACGCTTTGGTGTCGGTATAGCCCACGTCGAACATCACCTCGTTGATGTTTTTACGGCTGTTCTCGAAGCTGCGCTTGGCCGCTTCGATCCGCACGCGCTGCATGTATTCCACCACGGTATTGTTGGTGGCCTTTTTAAAGCGGCGCTCAAAACTTCGGCGGCCAATGGCAAAGCGGTCCGCCAGGTGCTCCACCGACACTTTCTCCGGGTAATTAGCCTCCAGAAATTCCTGCGCATTTCTAATGGCGTCATCCTCGTGGGTTTTCTGTCCCTGGAACATCATGAAGGACGACTGGCTATCCCGGTCGATGTCGATCGCGAAGTATTTGGAGGCCAGGATAGCCGTCTCGCGGTCGGTATACTTTTCCACCAGATATAAAAGCAGGTTCCAGTAGGAGTGGGCGCCGCCACTGGAGTACAATCGGTGTTCTTCAGTGATGATGCTGCCGTCCACCAGCTCGACCTGGGGGAACATCGCCCGGAACTCATTGGCAAAGGCCCAGTGGGTGGAGCATTGCTTCCCATCGAGCAGGCCCGTGGAAGCCAGCAGAAAAGCGCCCACGCAGAGCGAGGCCACTTCTGCGCCCTGTTGATACCTGGCGATGATCCAGGGCAGCAGCGCCCGGTTTTTTTCGATGGCGGTGCGCATGTCGCCGAAAAGCGCGGGGATGAAGATCAGGTCGGTCTGCTCCACCTCATGCAACAGCCGGTCGGTATGGACTGAGAATAAGCCGTCGGCCAGCCGCACCTCCCGCGTCTGGCCCACCAGCTGGACGTTAAACAGGGCCGGTTCCCCCCTGGACTGCAGGAACTGGTTGACCGCAGTGAACATGTAGCGGGGATCACCGACGGCCTGCATGACCGCCGCTTCGGGAACGAGGATGGAAACGTTTTTCATGCAACAAAGGTAAAGCGGACATCTGTCGCAATCAACCCCTCGTGGAGGGGATAAGGCAGGTAGTAGTCGCTGAAGCAACCATTTTTCGAATAAAACAAATTATGTCGTAAATTCCCCCCGGGTTTGTCGCATTCGCCCTCAAACCCCGATGGTAGGACTTATGCAGGAAAATAAAAACAAAAAATGTCGCAAATGACCTGCCGGACTGTCGCTTTCACCGCGTATGCCCCAGCGGCAAGGCCGCTACTTTTGTGCCATTAAGTTTACATAAAAACAGCGGTGACCATGACTCATCTACATCCATACCTCACTTTTAAAGGTAACTGCCGGGCGGCCATGACTTTCTATCAAGCGTCCTTAGGCGGAGAACTCCAGATGCAAACCGTCGGGGAATCGCCCATGGCGGAAAAAATGCCGCCCCGGATGCAGGACACCATCCTGCACGCCTCCCTGACCAAGGATGCATTCGTGCTGATGGGCTCGGACATGGTGGGCGAACAAGGCCTTATCCAGGGCAATGCGGTCTCGCTGATGCTGAATTGCAGCAGTGAAGCGGAGATCCGCACCTTATTCACCGTCCTCTCCGCCGGCGGCCGGGCCAACCACGAGCTGGAACACACGTTCTGGGGCGCCATATTCGGTGACCTGACCGACCGGTTTGGTAACCATTGGCTGTTGCATTTCGATCAGCATGCTTCGGCGACCTGAATACTACTCAAACCGGTGCAGCGGGCGTATCGGACGCCGGCAATGGCCGGTGCTTAAGCGTTGACCATCATTCAATCACTTTTTAAAAGAATACAGTCATGGAAAAGAAAAAAATTAATGTATCCATCGCGATTAACGCGTCGAAAGAAAAAATCTGGCGCGTTTTGCTGGATGATGAGACCTATCGCCAATGGACTTCCGCCTTTCACGAGGGTTCATATGCGGAGACCGACTGGCAGGAAGGGAGCCAGGCCTTGTTCAAAGGTCCCGATGAGAGCGGCCTGGTGAGCAAAATAGTTCTGCATCAGCCCAATGAAGTCATGGTCATCGAGCACCGGGGCTTGTTGAAAGCGGGTGGCGTACAGGATCTGGACAGCCCTGAAGCCAGGCAATGGCAGGGGTTCCGGGAAACGTACCGCCTGAGCGGTCAGGATGGCGCCGTCCAACTAGCTATTGATCAGGATATGCCGGAAGAGCATCTCGCATCGTTTACGGCTATGTGGAAAGAAGCCTTACAGAAAGTAAAATCATTGTCCGAGGGGGAGCGCTGATCTGGTAATCTTCTCACTTTCAAATAAAAAATCAAAACGATGGCAACCAAAATATTTGTGAACCTGCCGGTTAAAGACCTGCAGCAATCCATGGCGTTTTTCACTGCCCTTGGGTTTTCTTTCAACCCGCAATTCACCGACGAAAAAGCCGCCTGTATGATCCTCGGCGAGGACAGTTTCGTCATGCTCCTGGTGGAGGAATTTTTTAAAACCTTTACCAAAAAGCAAATTGTCGATGCCCATACCAGCACGGAAGTACTCATCGCCCTGTCGGCGGACAGCCGTGAAAAAGTGGATGAAATGGCGAAAAACGCCATAGTAGCCGGCGGTCAGGAAGCCCGGGAAGCCAAGGATCACGGCTTCATGTATGAGCGGAGTTTCTTTGACCTGGATGGCCACAACTGGGAAGTGATGTGGATGGATCCCAGCGCAGTGCAAGGCTAGATTCGTCAGCTTACAACAAGCATTCGGTATGACCCTTATTATCCGGTCAATTCCGAATGCCTTGTTTTTAAGTCCATTAGCCTAATATGGTTACGTAATTGCCGGATAATTGGCCAAGTGCTACCTTCCAGCCATGAAAACCCTTGCTCTTGCCTTACTGGTGGTGGTGGTGCCGCATTTGCTGGGCGCCCAACGTCCGCAAACCGCCGAAGTCCGCCTTTTCAACGGACAGCCCACCCTGTATGTCAACCGCCAACCGGAGCTGCCTTTTATGTACGCGCTCACCCACGTCACCGGCGGTCGCTGGTCCTGGGAGGAACTGCCGGCCCACAACCTGCGCCGGATGAGTGCCGCCGGGCTGCGTTTGTTCCAGGTGGATCTGTGGCTGGAAGATATTTGGAAGGGCCAGCCTGAAAAACTCGATATGGACCTGGTCCGACGGCAGATTCGCGGCGTGCTGGCAGTCTGCCCGAAGGGTGCCGTCGTGGTCCGGCTGCACGTCAACGCCCCTTTCTGGTGGAACCGGGC
>JBKJKS010000502.1:0-6878 GCA_046597295.1 Saprospiraceae bacterium | reverse complement strand
GCGCACCGAGTTGGTGCGGATACGGTGGCCCTGTTCCACAAAATCCAGGTTGTTGTACAGGTTGCGGGTGCCCCAGTAGTAGCGGGCATTGACCCGGAACTGGCCACTGCCGCCGCTGATGCCGGCCGCGGGGCCAAAATCGATGCCGGAGAACGCATCGTTCAGATCGACGGCCGGCGTGGCGTTGTTGATGGTCTCGTAGTTGCCGACGTAGAGATCGCGGTCGTTGCGATGCAGGTTATGGAAGTGGGTACCCAGGAATCCGCCGGCCTGCAGGCGCACTGGAAAAGTCGCCAGGGGCTGAAAATCGGCAAAAACACCGGTCTCGAACGTGTTGTAATAGAAGTCGTAGGAGCGGGACTCCGGCGCCTGCTCCGGGCGGAAGTAAGCGGTCTGGGCGCTGGCGCCCTTTTGGGTAAAGACAATTTCCTGGTTCAGGCCGAAGCGTTCGGTGAAACCTACATTGTAGGCAGCGCCGATCGCATAACTGAGCCGGCCGGAAGCAACCGGGAAGAGGTCGGAGCGGAGGGAAGAATAATTGCTGCCGAATGTAAAGCCCAGTTGGTGGTGGAGCTGCGCGGACAGCGTAGTGGTAGCGAGAGCGGCCAGCGCGAGGGCCGCGAAAAACGTCTTTACGTTCATGAAGATGACGGATAAAAGTGATGAAAATTCTGTGAATTGGTTTTTTGTAAACTTTTATCCGATATGCGTACTCGTTTTGTTTTGATGTTGAAATTTAATTCGGCGCAAAGGTAAAAGTGATTTTAATAGTAATGCCAGGGAGTGAAGAATATTTATGAAATATTTAAGAGATTAACCAAACATATTTCCTGTTAGTAAGAACATTATGCCCGGTTACCATTTTTTATTTGGAATGCCGTGCCCGTAAAACGGCTTCTACTTCCTCCAGCCGAACATTTTTGGCGGCCAGCAGCACCAGCAAGTGATACAACAGATCGGCCGTCTCTTCCAGCAGGCGCTCCCGGTTATCGCCTAAGGCTTCAATCACCGTCTCCACGGCTTCTTCCCCGACCTTTTGCGCCACTTTATTCAATCCCGATGCCAGCAAGCGGGCAGTGTAGGATTGATCGGTAGCGCCCGCCGCCTGCCGGGCGTGGATGATGCTTTCCAGTGCTTCCAAAAAGCGGGCCGGTTTGTTGACTTCTCCCCAACAAGTATCGTCGCCCGTATGACAAACCGGCCCATCGGGCGCGGCCTTGACGAGCAGGGCATCCTGATCACAGTCGAGGTACAGGCTATGCACGTGCAGGAAATGGCCGGAGGTCTCGCCTTTCGTCCACAGCCGCTGTTTGGAGCGGCTGAAGAAGGTCACCCGGCCGCTTTGCTGCGTAGCGGCCAGGGCTTCCGCATTCATATAACCCAGCATGAGCACCACGCCGGTGTAGACATCCTGCACCACGGCCGGCAGCAAGCCATCGGGCATTTTGGAAAAATCGGGCGGCAGGGCGCCGGGAGCGAAGGAAAAAGCCATCATGGAAGGTGTAACGAAGAAAATGGGTGCCGGGTTGGAAGAATTACCGGCGAACCGGCAATCCACGGTCGGATAAGTACGCTTTCAGATCGGGCAGGGGAATTTCGCCGAAATGAAAAACGCTGGCGGCCAGGGCAGCATCGGCGCGGCCCCGGGTAAACACGTCGTAGAAATGTTCCGGTTGACCTGCTCCGCCGGAAGCGATGACCGGGATGGGGACGGCCGTGGCGATGGCGCCGGTCAGTTCGAGCGCGAAGCCGTTCTTGGTGCCGTCGTGCAGCATGGAGGTCAGCAATATTTCGCCTGCCCCCCGGTCGGCGGATTCTTTTGCCCAATCCAGGGCGCCGTGGGGGGTAGTCAGGCGGCCGCCGTTGAGGTAAACGCGCCAGCTGCCATCCGCCTCCGGCAGGGTGTCGATGGCTACGACCACGCATTGGCTGCCGAAAGCCCGGGCCAGTTCGCTGATCAGCCCGGGGCGGCGCACCGCCGCCGAGTTGATGCTGACCTTATCCGCCCCGGCGCGGAGCAGCGCTTCCACCTGCTGTACGGAACTGATGCCTCCGCCGACCGTGAAGGGGATGTTCAGCACCCGGGCAATTTGCCCGACCAGTTCCACAAAGGTGCTACGGCCCTCGTGGGTGGCCGTGATGTCGAGGAAGACCAGCTCGTCGGCGCCCTGCCGGGCATATGTAGCGGCCAGGGCCACCGGGTCGCCGGCTGCCCGCAAGTCCTCGAAGCGCACGCCTTTTACGGTCTGGCCGTCCTTGATATCCAGGCAGGGAATAATGCGTTTGGCCAGCATCACGCTTTGTCCCATATTTTTCGCCCGTTCACGTCCTCCGTGACCAGTTTTTCTGCGTAGAAACGATAGGTGGCGGCGGCAATATAGTTCGTCTGGCCGGCCACCTGCAGGTAAATAATATTGTCTTTGCTGTACCACAGACCTTGCTGCTGCAATGCCGGCTGGCCGGAGTTGTACGACCAATCCGTTCCGCCGCCCACGCTTTTGCTGTATTGGGCATAAGCGCCATCGGCCCGGAGCTCGAAATACAAGACCGTCTGGAAACCGGCGCTGTTGTCCCCGGTGATAACCTGGTGGCTCCAGTTGCCCGTCAACTGCGGGTCGCGCGTGGACTGCCCGGCCACCGTTTCGGACCGCTGCTGCTGCTGGCTTTCCCGCTTAAAAATATGGCTGCGCTCCTTCCCGAGCATAAAAAAAGTCAGCTGCAGGGTGTTATCGTCGGTGAGAACCGCCCGGAAGGTGGCGACCACCGCACCGGCCGGCGTTTCTTTCAAATCGCCGCTGGCCTGCTGACCTGCGCAGGTGCCGGTCACCTCCAGGTGCAGCTGACCTTCTGCATAGCTACCAAGCAGGGCTTTTCCGGTGGCTTTGGTCTGGAACCGGCAAGTCACGCCGTCGACTTCGGCCATGAAGGACCCGTTAAAACCGGTCTGGGCAGATCCGGGTAACAGGCTACAGGCCCAGAAAATGGGGAGAAACAAGCAGAAGCGCATCATGGGTGTATGTATAATTGATGAGACCGGCGGGAACAGCTACTTTCCGGGATGCTCTTTATACTTTGGAATGGACCCGGAAGTACTGCATCGGTATTTTGCCTTCGAAGAAGGCTTTGCCGACGATAGCGCCGGCACAACCGATGGCAATCAGCTCTTCCAGATCGGCAATGTTGCTCACGCCGCCGCTGCCCACCAGGTAGAGGTTGGGAAAATGGGCCAGAATGTCCTTATACAGATCGACGGCCGGCCCGGACAGCTCGCCGTCGCGGGCGATATCGGTTACGGTGAACTGATTGATACCCAGGCGCATGACCTGACGGATAAAATCGAAGAGGTCGATAGAAGTCTGGTTTTCCCAGCCATGCACGGCCACCAGCCGGTTGCGGACATCGGCGCCAACCAAAAACTTATCGGCACCGAATTTTTCTACCCAGGCGCTGAATTCGTCGGGGGCGACCACCGCCACGCTGCCGACTGAAAAGAGGGCCGCTCCCGCGTCGCGGACCTGCCGCAGCGCCGCGATGGAACGAAGTCCGCCGCCATAGTCGATCTCCAGGCGCGTATGGGCGGCTACCTGCTCCAGGATGTGCAGATTGGTGGGCCGGCCCGTGCGGGCGCCATCCAGGTCGACCATGTGCAGCCGGCGGATGCCGGCCTGTTCCAGTTCCCGGGCCAGGGCCAGGGGTTCGGCGGGGTATTCGGTTTTCTGCTCGAAATTGCCCTGCCGCAGCCGCACCAGGCGGCCATCCAGCAGATCGAAAGAAGGAATAATGTCCATAGCGCGAAGACTGAGCGTGGAAGGTCGGGCGTTGGGTAGCGGGCAAAAAATAAGCGGGAAAAATGGGAAGCGGGTTTCCCGAAACACGGAAAACCCGCTCATCAGTTTATCTCATGTTGGGTAGCGGATGGGACCGGCGTCTTAACGACGTCCGAAAATGCCGCCCAGTACATCGGCTATACCGCCACCACCACTGGCAGGTTGCTCCTGCTGCTGTTGCCGGCCGCCGCCGAGGACGCCGCCGAGCACGGAACCGATGAGGTCGCCCATACCGCCCTGTTGCTGCGTTTGTTGGGCGGAACCCATCAGTACGCCGGCCAGACTGCCGAGGTCGAGGCCGCCCGCGCGTTTGGTCTTGCCCAGTACGCTCATCACGATGGGGGCGAGAATGGGCAGCAATTTCATCACCTGACCCATGTTCAGGCCCGATTTCTGGCTGATCTGTTGCGCGGCGATCTCCTGGCGGTCACCCAGCACGTGGCCGACGATGCCTTCGCCATCCGTTGCGGCCACCCGGTCACCGCCCTGCAGCATGCCACCCATCATACCCATCAGATCATCGAGCATACTGCCATCATGGTTGCGATCGAGGGCGGAGCCCAGCGATGAAAGACCATTTTCGGTAGAGGCATTATTAGCCAGGCCCCCGAGGAGGGTAGCGAAAACCCCCTGTGCGGCAGTAGCGGTCTGTTCCGGTTCAGCGCCAATGTGGCTGCTTAACTGTTGGAGCATATCATCGGAAAGTTGTCCTTTCAGGACGTCCATTAGATTCATAATGAATGGTTTAATTGTACATGAAAAAGAACGAACGAAATGAAAATTTCATGCCGTGGAAACGCAGGTCAAAAGTAACAGGTGTTTTGGCGCAGGGTACTCAAAGCGGCATAAAATTGGCAGGCGAAGCAAAATATTTTTGGGAGAACCCAACTAATGTGGGAAAATCCGCATTTTTACGCAGTTCGCCGCCCAACAAACAATAGAACCCGGTGTTCAGCACGACACCGAGCCCACATTTATGGACTATCGCGCCACTAAACAATTCATCCTGGCCAAACTCCGGACCGAGCTATCCGATCAGCTGCACTACCATGGGCTGCATCACATGCTCGACGTACTGCGGACAGCTACCCATCTTTGTGCAAGCGAGGGCGTACAGGCCTACGACCAGACGTTGGTGAAAACGGCAGCCCTTTTTCACGACGCCGGTTTTATAAAGAATAAGCACGCCGGTCACGAGGCGGAAGGTTGTATCCTGGTGCGTAATACGCTGCCCAATTTTGGCTACCTGCCCGGCGACATAGAAATTATTTGCGGAATGATCATGGCCACCAAAATACCGCAGTCGCCCCGTAATTTACTGGAAGAAATCATCTGCGATGCCGACCTGGACTATCTGGGCCGGGACGACTTCTTTTCCATCGGCGACACCCTTTTCGAGGAGATGAAGCGCTACCACCTCATCAGTGACGAACAGGCCTGGAACCGGCTACAGGTCAGTTTTCTTTCCGCTCACAGCTTCCATACCCGCACCAATCACCGCTTGCGGGAACCGCTGAAGCAGCAGCATCTGGAGCAGCTGAAGGGGCTGGTCGCCACTTATTGAATAGCCCTGCTTACTTTAGCCCCATGATGTCTGTGCGCAATGCATTTTCCAGGTTTATTGAGTTGGGTTTGATCATCGCGATCGTCTTGCTGGCAGTGGCGTTTTATTTCGCAGATTTAAAGATCCGTACGCTTTCGACGGCCTCCAGCCAGGTTTACCATACGCAACAGGTGCGGCTCGAACTGAGCCAGGTGGGCGCCCAGGTGCATGAATCCGCTACCATGCAACGCCGGTTTCTGGTGACGCACGATTCCATATACCTGGCCGGCAAAGAGTGGCGGCAGGCCAGCCTGATCGCTCACCTGCAAAGCCTGAAGACGCTGAACCAGGAAAGTGTCGCCCAGCAACGCCACCTCGATACCCTGAATCAACTCGTACGAAAGCATCTCGACCTGCTGGAGGAGACCAACGGGCCTGATATTGCCAACCAAAGCGCCGTTTGGGAGCTAGGCACCCAAACCATGGACAGTATTCAGGTCGTGTTGCACCGTATGAATCAGCTGGAAACCCTGTTGCTGGAAAGCCAGGAGGACATACGCAACCGGTCGCTCCGCATGGCTCCCTTTTTCACCTGGATACTGCTCATGCTGGCCCTGATTATTGCTGCCCTCTCGTATGTGAAAATAAAAAACGACCTGCGGAATTCTAACCGGCAACTGGAAATCCAACTGGAAAACGCCAGGAAGATCACGGAACTCAATATCACCTTGCAGCATGCCGAGCAAATAGCCCAGGCTGGCAATTGGCGAACCGACCTGGTGACCGGGGAGCGTCAGTATTCGGACAATGTATACCGGCTGTTCGGTTATAAACCGGGCGCTTTTCCGCCGGGTTTGGCCAGTTGGTTGCCGAGGGTACACCCGGACGATCAGCAAATGGTGCGGGATTTTGGGGCTCTGCCGCGTCAGGTACAGCAGGATCCGACCAGCATCATTTTTCGATTCACCCGTCCGGATGGTCAACAGCGTCATCTGCATGCCGATGCAAAAATTATCACGACTGCGCAGGGCGAGCCGGTCCTGATCGGCATGGTGCACGACGTTACGGAAGCGCATAACTTGCGCCGGGAGCTGGAAGAGCGCGTCCAGTTCACCGAGACCCTGCTCGATAATTTAGTAGACTCCGTTATTGCTTATGATCAAAATTTGAATTTGTCGAGCCTGAACAAAGCCGGCGAAATGTTTTTCAAAATAGACAGGGCGGAGGTAGTCGGGAAGAAAATTCAGGAAGTCTTCCCGCAGATGCAGGAAAGTCCCATCATGATCGATAGGTTTCAGCGGGTGTTGCAGGGCGAGACCGTTCACTTCGACACTCGTTCCTCCGTAGTGACCGATAAAATGCTCGATATATTCTTCGTACCGCTGTTCCACCCCGACCGGCAGGTGTCCGGGGTGCTGACCGTCACGCGCGACGTTACGGAAGCACACGCGCTGCGCCGGGAACTGGAAGAGCGTACCCGCTTTGCGGAGCTGTTGATCGAATCGAGC
>JBKJKS010000299.1:0-3227 GCA_046597295.1 Saprospiraceae bacterium | reverse complement strand
AGTACGACCACCTGGCGGGTCGGCGAGTACGTCAATGTCACCTGGGACGTAGCCAACACCGACCAGGCGCCGGTCAATTGCCAAAAAGTGAACATTCTGCTGAGCAATAACGGCGGCCAGGGCTATCCATTTACGCTGGCGACCAATGTGGACAACGATGGCAGCCAGATCGTGCAGGTGCCCAGCAGCCTGGGCCCGCTGGCCCGGGTGCGCATCGACGCCGTGGACAATGTCTTCTACGACGTATCCAACCAGAGTTTCAAAATTCTGCTGCCGACCCAACCCGCCGTTTCGATGGGCCTGGCGACGGATGGCGCCAAAATTTGCCTGCCCAACGCCTTCTCGACCAGTATACTGACCGCCGGAATAGGCGGTTTCAATGCCCCGATCACGCTGGACATTGCCGATGGGCTGCCCCCGGGCGCCATAGCCAATTTCAGTACCACTTACATAAATCCCGGGGAAACGCCGACCCTCACCATTGATCTGAACGGTGTCGCGCAGGAGGGAACGTACGTGATCAATGTCCGGGCAGTCGCGGCGGGCGCCGACACGGTTATCCGGCCCATTACATTGACCCTCACTTCCAACGATTTCACGGCCTTAGCGCCGCTCACGCCCAATGACGGCGCTACCGGTCTTGGCCAGACGCAGACCTTATACTGGAAAAAAGTGGCGGATGCGGATGCCTACGAGATCCAGTTAAGCACCAGCCCCGCGTTCGATGCCGGCAGCCTGGTCTACAGCAAAACCAACTGGACCGCCGATTCCATCAAAATACCGACGTTCCTGGAAAAAGGAACCGCTTACTACTGGCGCATCCGTCCGGTGAATGAATGCAGCCCCCATGCCTGGACGGAGCCGGCCTTCTTTTCGACCTTTGTGGAGAATTGCCAGACCTTTTCGGCCAATGACCTCCCGAAGAACATTTCGGCCAACAGCGCGCCGACTGTGGAATCCAAGATCACCATCAATGCGGGCGGAGGATTTACCTCGATGAATATCAAGCAGATCAAAGGCAATCACCAGTTTTTCAAAGAGTTGGAAATGCACCTCCGGAGCCCCGCCGGTACGGATGTGCTGCTGATCGATGGAAAATGCGGCAACTTCAGCGGTAGCTTCGATTTCGGTCTCAATGATAATGCACCGGGCAACTTCCCCTGCCCCCCGCCCAGCAATGGCGGTGCCGTCAAACCCATGAACACCCTGGCGCCCTTCAGCGGACAAAATTCCGCCGGCGAGTGGACCCTGCAGGTGAAGGACAAAGTGATCAGTTCCGGCGGCCTGCTGACCGGCTTTCAACTGGAATTTTGTTCTTCCGTGTCCCTCAGCCCGCCGTACATCGTCCATAACAACACCATGAATCTCGACGCGGGCGCCAATCAAGCCATTTCTGCCGATTACCTGCAGGTCGACGATGCCAACAACAGCCATAGCCAACTTACCTTCACTTTGGTGACTGTGCCGCAGCACGGCGAACTGAAGAAAGATTTTGGTAACGCACTGCAAGCGGGTGACCAGTTTACCCAGGCCGACCTGGACGGCGGAGCCATTCGCTACTATTCCTACGGCGTCACGCCGCAGGACGGGTTCCGTTTTACCGTAACCGATGGCGAAGGTGGTTTCCTGGCTACGCCAAAATTTTTGATCCAGCCCTTGGTTGGCAGCCATGAAGTGGGTGCAAACGGTCCTGCCTTCGGGCTTTTTCCAAATCCGGCAACGGCGACGGTTTGGATAGCCCTGGATCAACCGGCAGCGTCTTCCCTGCGGATCAGCCTGTTCAGTGTGAACGGCCAATTGATGCAGAACGCCGAACTTTCGGAAGGGGCCGATCGGTTGGCTATCCCCGTCAGCACTTTGCCGAAAGGCGTGTACATGGTG
This sequence comes from Saprospiraceae bacterium, assembly GCA_046597295.1. Classification (GTDB taxonomy): domain Bacteria; phylum Bacteroidota; class Bacteroidia; order Chitinophagales; family Saprospiraceae; genus M3007. Next base: position 1,346 of record JBKJKS010000299.1, on the reverse strand, counting down.
CGTCTGGAAAGCAGCACCGGTGCCGGCGTACGGAAATTGATCGTGGAGTAAGACTTATGCTAACCAAGTAGAGGGCAAAAGGTATAGGTGGATAATTAAAATGACTATTATCTCTCTCCGCCAATTGCCCTTTACTCTGCCGCCGATGCGGTACTTTTACCGCTTCATTTATTTCAATGCTTACTACCATGCCGGAAAATAAGAATCAGCCGCAACAGCCCGCCATCAACATAGAGATCTCCGAAGAAGTCTCCGAAGGCATTTACTCGAACCTGGCCATCATCTCACACTCCAATGCCGAATTCGTCGTGGATTTTATCCGCCTCATGCCCAACGTGCCCAAGGCGAAGGTGAAATCGCGCATCATTATTACGCCGCAGCACGCCAAGCGCCTGCTCGTGGCCCTGAAGGATAATGTGCAGAAATACGAAATGCAGTTTGGTAAAATCGATGATCAGGAACCGCCGTTCCCAGCTATGAATTTTGGCCCGCCGACGGCCCAGGCCTAAAGACCTAGTTCCCCTATGGCGTATCAGCTGCGCAGACTTGGCCCGTCCGATTTGACGCTTTTACAACAAATCGGGCGGGCCAGCTACCTGCCTTACTATCCGCATGTCTGGCACGCCGGTGGACTTGAATGGTACCTGGAGAAGTGTTTTAATGCCGCTACGCTGACGGCAGAGCTGGCCGATCCCAAGGTGGAATACCTGCTGGCGACCGACCACGCGGAACAAAACGTGGGTTTCCTTAAACTGATGCCGGGGCACCCACCTCCCGATGACCTGGACTATTCCGCGCTTTTCCTGGAAAAAATATACCTCCTGCCGGCTTACTTTGGCCAGGGAGCGGGGGGCGCCCTGCTGGCCTGGGTGGAGGAAAAAGCGCGCAGCCTGCACCAACAGCTCATCTGGCTGCAGGTCATGCGTACGGGGCCGGTAAAAGCCTATGAAAAAGCCGGTTTCCGGATTCTGGGGCCCACGCGCTTCGAATACCCGCTGCTGCTGGAAACTGAACGGGATGGCTGGGTGATGGGAAAATATTTATAGCAATCGTCCAATCGCATGGAAAAGATCACTGAATCCACGTCCCGCTACCGGCACCTGGAAAACATGAGCGTGCACGAGCTGCTCACCAACATCAACGCCGAGGACCGGACCGTACCCGGCGCAGTGGCCCGGTGCATTCCGCAAATGGAAGCCCTCGTGGAAGCCGTAGTACCAAAAATGCAGGCTGGCGGCCGTTTGTTCTACATCGGCGCCGGCACCAGCGGGCGGCTCGGCATCCTGGATGCTTCGGAATGCCCGCCGACCTTCGGGGTACCGGCCGACTGGGTGGTCGGCCTGATC
>JBKJKS010000270.1:0-4516 GCA_046597295.1 Saprospiraceae bacterium | reverse complement strand
TCGGTCAGCTTGTTGCCGGCATTGATGGATATTTTTTTGCCACCCAGCGTGGTTACCTCCAGCGTATCCTCCAGTTGTTCGGCCGAGAGGTTAGAGTTGGCGACGATGTGATACTGTAGAATGCTGTTCAGCTGGGCCTCCGGAATATCGTTCAGGTTGTCCAGCCCCAGCTCGATGAGGAGTGCGGCGAAGGCCGCGTTATCGGGCGCAAAGACGGTGAAGGGCCCGGGTTCGGTGAGCGTGGCAAAATAGTCGATGCTCAGGTCGGGACGGGTCAGGGCCACGATAAAGGCGCTGAGGGTAATGTCATTTTGCAAATGCTCGACTACTTTCGGCAGCGTGATGACCTTATTTACAAGATGAATAACGCCATTGGTGCCCGTCAGATCGGCGGTAATGACCGAAGTGTTATTATTAATAAGCACGGCGCCGGTGTTTTCCAGGTATAACTTCAAAACGCTGGTGCTGGCGCCAAAGGTGGCCAGCGATGCAATATAGCCGGTTGTGACGTCGCCGGTTTTTAATGCGCCGATCACCATATGGTACTGCAGGAGTTGCTTCAGACTGGCGAGCGGCACGTCTTCCAGTTGGGCGTAGCCATTAGCGGCCAGGTAGGCGGCAAACGCGGTATTGGTCGGCGCAAAAACGGTAAAGGAGCTATTGCCATCCAGCATGGCGGTGAGACCGGTCCGTTCGACCGCCGTCAGGAAGGTACTCAGCTCGGCACGGGCGCCGGCTATTTCGAGCAGGGTCTTCGTCTCTGGCGGATTGCTCTTTTCACAAGCGGTAAAAAACAGACTGGCGCCCAGCAGGAACGAGCGCAGAAAAAGTAGTTTGTTCATGTGTTGATAGTAATTAGGTCAGGTAGCTGGTTTGAGGTCAGGTGCGCATTAAACGCCGGAGGGCCAGTCTTGTTGGTTCGTGTGTGCATTCCGCAGCAGAATACGACGATCAAAAATCCTTCCAGAACCCATTCCCTTATCGTCCCGGATTTCAGAAGTACGGGCAAGGAAGAAATTTTCGCAGCATTTTTTTCCGAAACAAAAATTTTAGTGCCCCCTGTTTCTACATTTGGCCGTGTTTAAATTCAAAACTGCTGCGCATGACCAATACTGTACGCCTCCAACTCTCCGTGATGATGTTCCTGGAGTTTTTCATTTGGGGGGGCTGGTTCGTCACTATGAGCACGTATTTGAGTAAGTCGCTGCAAGCCGATGACGTACAGATCGGGCTGGCTTACCAGACCCAAAGCATTGGCGCAATCGTGGCGCCCTTCATCATCGGCCTCATCGCCGACCGCTTTTTTGCCGCTCAGAAAATACTCGGTTTCCTGCACCTGGCCGGCGCCGTACTGCTCTGGATGGCGGGTACCCAACTGGACTTCGGGGGTTTCTATCCACTGGTGCTGATGTACATGATCCTCTTCATGCCGACGCTGGCCTTGGTCAATTCGATCTCTTTCCGGCAAATGCAGGACCCCTCGAAGGATTTCCCGAACGTGCGGGTGCTCGGTACCATTGGCTGGATCGTTGCCGGCCTGGCCATCGGCTGGCTGTCCTGGGAAAGCCGGAACGCTCTGGCCCTGACCTTTCAGATGGCGGCGGCTGCTTCGGCCCTGCTGGGCGTATTCAGTTTCATGTTGCCCGATACGCCGCCGCCCAACGCAAAAAGTACGTCGGTGAAGATCGGCGACTTACTGGGCTTCCAGGCGCTGCGGCTGTTGAAAGACCGCTCCTTTCTGGTGTTCTTCCTCGGCTCGGTGCTGCTATGCGTACCGCTGGCATTTTACTATAACTTTACCAACCTCTTTTTGAACGAACTGGGCGTAGAAGGTGCTGCCGGTAAAATGAGCATGGGCCAGATGAGCGAAGTGGCCTTTATGTTGGCTATGCCCTGGTTCTTCCGCCGCCTGGGCGTCAAAAAAATGCTGTTGCTCGGTATGGGCGCCTGGGTGCTGCGTTACCTGCTGTTCGCTTTCGGCAATGCCGGCGAGCTGTTCTGGATGCTGCTGCTGGGTATTGTGCTGCACGGCATTTGCTACGATTTCTTCTTCGTGACCGGCCAAATCTACACCGACCGGCAGGCTGGTGAAAAAGTAAAAAGTGCTGCTCAGGGTCTGATCACCCTGGCCACCTATGGCGTGGGCATGTTGATCGGTTCCTATATTTCCGGCTATGTGGTGGGCATGTACAAAAATGCGGATAGCCACGATTGGCAACAGATCTGGCTGGTACCGGCGGGTATAGCTGTAGCCGTGCTGCTGGGTTTCGCCCTGCTGTTCCGGGATCGGCAGATCCGTACGGAGTAAGCAGTTTTTCTTCCCTAGGTTTTAAACAATTTCAAATTTTGTTCCGGCATGAGTACGATTAATAATACGCGCCTTTTCAACGCCAGCTGTATGGCGCTGACCGTCACTTCCATGACTTTTGCCATCCGTGCCGGCATGCTCGTGCCGCTGGGGAAAGAGTTCAACCTGTCGGACTCCCAGCTGGGCTGGATTGCCGGTATCGCCTTTTTTGGCTTTCCGGTGGCGACGACGCTGGGTGGGTTTTTTGTGGACCAATTTGGCATGAAACGCCTGATGTGGGTCGCTTTCGGCGCGCACCTGCTGGGCTTGCTGCTGACCATTTTGTCGGGCGGCTTTTGGGGGCTGCTGATTTCCACCTTCCTGGTTGGTTTTGCCAACGGCATGGTGGAGGCGGTGTGCAATCCGCTGGTGGCCTCCATGTATCCCAAAAACAAGACGGTCATGCTCAATAAATTTCACGTGTGGTTTCCGGGCGGCATCGTGATCGGCGCCTTGCTGGCCACCGGCATGAATTCCCTGGGCCTGGGCTGGCAGTTGCAGGTGGCCACCATCCTGATCCCGACGCTGATCTATGGCTGGCTCTTCTGGGGGCAGGTCTTTCCGCGCACCGAACGGGTGGATGCCGGCGTCTCCACGGCAGCCATGTTCCGGGCAGTGCTGTCGCCGCTGTTCCTGTTTATGGCGCTGTGTATGTTTTTTACGGCCAATACCGAATTGAGTACCACCCAGTGGATCGATAAATTGCTGGGACATGCCGGGGCGAACGCCCTGTTGATCCTGGCTTTGGTCAATGGGCTGATGGCCGCCGGCCGTTACTTCGGCGGACCGCTGATCCACCGGCTCAGCCCGGCGGGCGTACTATTGGGGTCTTCCGTTTTTGCGGTGTTGGGCCTGTACATGCTGCGCACCATGGAGGGCAATTCCCTGTATGCGGCAGCCGTCGTGTTTGCCCTCGGCGTCTGCTATTTCTGGCCGACCATGTTGGGTTTTGTCAGTGAAAATGTGCCTAAAAGCGGCGCCTTGGGCTTGTCGCTGATGGGTGGTGCGGGTATGTTCGGCAACTGGGCCTTTCAAACCTTCTTCATCGGCCCCAAACTCGACGCGGAAAAATTGCGCCTCGCCGGCACCAGCCTTCCGTATGGCCGGGATGCCGAGCTCATTGCCGGGCAAACGGTACTGAGTACGATCAATATTTTGCCCATTTTCCTGGTAGTGGCTTTCACCGGCTTATGGTTTTATATGCGTAGCCGCCGCCAGCAGGTGCAACTGGCTGATAATTAGATTATCCCCATTGGATCAAGTATTGCAGCACAAAAACTACTCACCAATAACCAATAACCACACGCATGAACCTGCTCAACGGAAAAATAGCCCTCATCACCGGCGGTTCGCGCGGCATCGGCGAAGCGCTGGTGCGCAAATTTGTCGAACAGGGCGCCCGGGTGGCTTTTACCTACGTGTCCACCGGATCGGCGGCGCGTGCCGACGCCCTGGCGGCCGAACTGGGCGATGCCGCCCGGGCCTACCAGAGCGACGCGGGCGACTATGCCCAGGCGGAAAGCCTGATTGCCCAGGTGCTAAAGGACTTTGGAAAATTGGATGTTGTGGTCAATAATGCCGGCATCACCCGCGATACGCTGATGCTGCGTATGACCGAGCAGCAGTGGGACGAAGTGATCCAGACCAACCTGAAGTCGGTCTTCAACCTCACCAAACACTGCCTGAAGCCAATGATCCGGACGGGCGGCAGCATCATCAACATGAGCTCGGTGGTGGGGGTATTCGGGCAGGCCGGGCAGGCCAACTACGCCGCTTCCAAGGCGGGTATCATCGGCTTTTCCAAATCCATCGCCAAAGAATATGGTTCGCGCGGCATCCGCTGCAACGCCGTAGCGCCGGGCTTTATCGCCACCGAAATGACCGACGCACTGGACGAAAAAACCCGCGACAGTTATCTGGCCGCCATTCCGCTCAAGCGCCTCGGCTCCGGTGACGATGTCGCCAATACCTGCGTGTTTCTGGCTTCAGACATGGGCGCCTACCTCACCGGGCAGGTCATTTCGGTTTGCGGAGGACTGAATACTTAATTATGCGGATAACGGGTTAAAAATGACCTCGGAGAGGTCACATATTGGTAGAAATGATGTTTTTATGCGTTTTTGACGACCTCGGAGAGGTCGAACGTTTACCATACGAGGACTATCCAAG
>JBKJKS010000247.1:0-5364 GCA_046597295.1 Saprospiraceae bacterium | reverse complement strand
ACGAATGGGAACGCGGATGACGCGGATGTACCAAACGCGGATTAAACGGATTTTAAAATCCGCGTCATCCGCGTCTGCTTGCATCCGCCTTATCCGCGTTCCCATAATCTCCAGCATGAGCGCTTAGAAACACCACCGGCATGACCCTAAAAACGAATGGGAACGCGGATGACGCGGATGTACCAAACGCGGATTAAACGGATTTTAAAATCCGCGTCATCCGCGTCTGCTTGCATCCGCGTCATCCGCGTTCCCATTATCGCCAGCACCATCGCTTAGAAACACCAGCCGTTCGCTTGCCGCAAAATACTGGCAACCAGGCGACGCTTCACTTTCACGTTTACCGGCGGGTATTTTACAAAGCGTTTTACGCCCAGCAGGAAAGTTTTCAGCAGATCGCCTTCGGCAAAAGATGCCAGCGCATCAGTGGCATTCTTGCCCATGCGGGCGCTGGCGTCGTGGAAAAACACCTGCAGCATGGCGTCATAGACCTCCTGCGGCTGTTCTTTCGGCATACCGGCCAGCTTCTGCACCCGCAATAGCATGGACTCGGCGGCAAAAAGATCGATCAGCATATCCGCCGTATTCATCAGCACTTCCTGTTCTTCTTTGAGGTTGATCTTGCCGTCCATCTGCATTTTAGCGGCGCCGCCGGCCACCATCAGGATGATCTTACGGAAATCGGCCAGGGCCTTGTGCTCCTCAGCGTAGTCGCCTTCCAGTTTTTCAAAGGAGGGCATGGACGTTAGTTCCTTCTGCACGGCCCAGGCCGGCCCCACCATATCCAGCTGACCCTTCAGGGCGCGTTTGAACAACTGATCCACCATCAGCATGCGGTTGATCTCGTTTGTGCCCTCGTAGATGCGATTGATCCGGCTGTCGCGGTAAGCCCGGGCTGCGCCATATTCTTCGCTGAAGCCGATGCCGCCGTGGATCTGCACGTTTTCGTCCACGCAGTAATCCGTCACTTCCGAGCCCAGTATTTTCAGGATGGAACACTCGATGGCGTATTCTTCGGCGGCTTCCAGGGTGGCCTGGCCGAAGGTTTTGCCGGCGGCTTCCTCTTCGGCCTTTTTATCCTGCATCAGCTGGGAGGTGCGATAGGCGGCGCTTTCGCCGGCAAAAACGCGGATGGCCATTTCCGCCAGCTTGTACTGGATGGCGCCAAAATTGCCGATGGGCTGCCCGAACTGGTGGCGTTCGTTGGCGTACTGCGTGGAAGAGTCAATCACTGCTTTACTGCCGCCGATGCACATCACACCCAGTTTGAACCGTCCGATATTGAGCGAATTGAAGGCAATGTGGTGGCCTTTGCCGATTTCGCCCAGCACGTTCTCCACCGGGACCTGCGCATTCTCGAAATAGACCTGCCGGGTGGAAGAGCCTTTGATGCCGAGTTTGTCTTCCTCGTTGCCCAGCGTAATACCGGGCGATTTGGCATCCACGATGAAGCCGGTAAATTTATTACCATCGATTTGGGCGAAAACAATGAAAACGTCGGCAAAACCGGCGTTGGAAATCCACATTTTCTGGCCATTCAGTACATAGTGTTTGCCATCCGCACTCAGGTCGGCACGGGTCTTGGCCGCCAGTGCATCCGAACCGCTGCCCGGCTCGGTGAGGCAGTAGGCGGCTTTCAAATCACCAGCCACCAGTCCGGGCAGGTACTGCTGTTTCTGCTCTTCCGTACCGAAATACAGGATGGGCAGCATACCGATGCCGGTATGCGCGGCGAAGGAAACGATGAAGGAACCGGCCGGTCCGAAGGCCTCCGAAATAACGGTATTGGTGTTGGTATCCATTTCGGTGCCGCCATACTCCGCGGGGATATGTGCCCCCAGCAGTCCGAGGTCGCCCATTTTTTTCAACAGACCCGGCGCCAGACCCGGCTCCTGCTTTTCCAGCCGCATACGCACCGGCTCTATTTCATTTTTGATAAAATCAACCGACATCTGCTTGACCATCAGTTGTTCTTCATTCAGCTCTTCCGGAACAAAAGTGTCTTCCAGGCGGCTGGGACGCAGGAGGAATTCTCCCCCTTTGAGCACGTCTTGTTTAATCATTGTATCTCCCATGGGTTCAGTCGAAAAACGTTTGGCAGGTGAAAAATAAATTTTTAGCGAATTTTCGCTGCAAATATAAATGCCATTCGGCAGACTTAAAAAGGGTTTTTGTGTAATTCGTAAAAATTTTTCATCCCTTGGTCGCTTTTTCCGCAAACAAGCTCCGGCTGCCTGGCCGGGTACTGTTGCGGTAACCCGCCCAATTTTCACTAACCGGTTCAGCACCATCTTCCTATGCGCCTGTTCGCCGAGTTTCTGGACTATCGCCGGGTACAGGCGGAGGATGTGGCGTTGAAAATGCTGGAAGACCAGCAGCTGCAAAGCATCATGATCGGTCTGGTGCAGGGCTGGAGTGTGCTTTTACTACTGGCGCTGGCTATTTGGGGCGTCACCCGGTACCGGCGGGGACGATGAGGTGACATCTCTCCACTACATTGGATGCGCTACTTGGACAGCTTACCTATATCGCTGGTTATTTGATCCAGCTCCGTCTGCAGCGAATCAATGGCGTCTTTTGTTTTCTGGGAATCATGGTCAGCCCCCTGCTCCAGCAGGTTGAACAATACGCCGCGCTTTTCGCAGTAATCCGTCAGGTGTACGGTAAAAGCATGCATCGGACCGGGCAGTTCGTAGCGATTTACTTCCCGGGCAATAGCGGTTGCCTTTTCCCATTCGGCAGCCAGTTCCTTAAAAATTGCAGGCGGTAAGGGCGCCGTTGCCGTGGTTTGTGCGGATGCCAATTTTTGATTCACCGACTCTTCGATGACCGAAAATGCTGCCATTTTAGCTTGAAAAGCCTGAACGTCGCTCTTCGAATTGGCAATCAGCAGGGCCGACAGCGCCAGGGCCGCCACGCAGCCGGCCAGTAACGGCCGCCAGGCGCCGACGCCCTGCCATTTGCTGACCAGTATGCCGATGATAATGCCCGCTGCCAGTCCGCCGAGGTGCGCCGCATTGTCTATTTTTCCACTCAGGCCCATGAACAGATTGAACACCAGGAAGGTACCCGCGCTGGCGAGTTGGGCCTTTTTCTCCTCGCCGGAAATGTGGCGGGCAGTGGTCACCCACGCGTAAAAGAGGCCGAACATACCAAAAATAGCGCCCGATGCGCCTGCACTGACCGTTGCATCATGCCACCACAGGCTGGCGGCGCTGCCTGCCAGGCCGCAGACAAGATAGGCTATGATGTACTGCGCCCTGCCCAGCATATTTTCGAGCAACACCCCAACGCTCAGCAGGGAGTACATGTTGATGGCCAGGTGCAGCACGCCAATGTGCAGAAAGCAGGCAGTGATCAGCCGCCACCACTCGCCATCCAGGGTGAGCGGCTTGAAATTCGCTCCCCAGTCCAGCAGTGCCTGGGTGTCCGGCTGCATGATGTGTACGCCGTTGACCGCCATCAGCAGGAACACGGCAACGTTGAGCCCGATAATCGTCACCGTCGCCCAGCCGTTCCGCCAGATAGAGGGTTCTGATCCGGTATTTTGATCTTGATTATCCGCCGGAAATTCGCGGTTGTCATCAGGTGTAAGCATGGCGTGCGGTTTTTTCAAAAATATTGGAGCCGGACAAAGGTGAAAAAATGTAACAAGTCGGCAATGCCCGTTTTTGTACGCTTTACCCTGGTCCTGAGTTTTAATCAGTGGCCACCCAGTAGATTTGCGGCCCCCTTTGTACCGAACGGCACATTTATCGGCCTCGACCTGTAACCTTGTCTCGCACAGCAGTGTCTGGTATTCTCGAAAAGGCTGCACCCCGGCTACCAACGAAGCATTAAAACCAGTTTCCGCCAACCAACTGCATGGCCGCCATTCTTTCTGACGAGATCCTGATCCAGCAAGCCATCGCCGGGCGCCAGAGCGCTTACGGCATGCTGGTGAAACGGTACGAACAGTATGTGTTCACGCTGGCGCTGCGTTTCGTCAAAAACCGGGAAGACGCCGACGAGGTGGCGCAGGATTGCTTTCTGCGGGCGTTCCGATACTTGCCGGACTTCCGGGGAGAAGCGAAATTTACGACCTGGTTGTACAAGATCGTGTATTCCACGTCGCTTAATCATCTGCGGAAAGCCAACCCGGACGTGGTCTCGCTGGATGATGACGATCGCCCCCTGCACCTGCCCAACCAGACGGCTCCCGATGCTGCCCATGCCCTCGAACGGGAAGACCGAAATATGACCCTGCAACGGGCTATTGCGCTGTTATCACCCGACGACGCGGGTATTATTACCCTTTTTTACCTCTATGAACACAGCCTCGAGGAGATCTGCCAGATGATGGAGCTGACCATGACCAATGCCAAAACTAAACTTTGTCGCGCCCGGCAGCGTTTGAAAACCATTCTGGACGATAAATTTGCCGGTCAGTTACGTTGATGGCCCAACCCCTTTTTTGACTGTAATACTATTGCTATGGAAAAGAACTTGCTGCTTACCGACGATTTACTGTGGGACTACGCCGACGGTTTGCTGAACGCATCCGACCGTCTGCGGGTCGAGCAGTTCCTGCCGCAGTCGCCCGAAGCGGAGCGCCGGCTGGCGGCTATTCTGGCCGATAAAAAGTCCTTCGCCGCCCTGCCCCTGGAAATGCCCGGTAGCGGCTTCGCCGATCGGGTACTGGCGGCCTGGACGCTGGAGCAAATGCAGCCCGCAGCAACCGTCAAAAATGGGCGCGACTGGATGGTCCTGCTGATCACGGGCGTATTCGGATTGACGCTCCTGTTGCCCTTGTTCGCTTTAATTGTCACCGCCTTGCGGACCAAGGCTGCCCTGCCAACGGAATATTCTTTACCAGCCGTCGACTGGACGGTGGTGCTGGGCAATCCGATCCTACACTACACGATCGGACTGGCCTTCATTTTTTTCACCCTGCGGTTACTGGACAAGTATTTGCAGCCAGGAAAAATATGGCAAATAGCGTAGTTTGCGGGCCGGTTTGAGGCAATGATTACACTCCGCCCACCCGCTTTGCTGCCGCTATGGAAAAAGATAGAAAGAAGACCCAGTTCATTCGCCAGCCAGAGTATCCCGGCGGCCCGAAAGCACTCACCCAGTTTATTTACGCCCAGCTGCGTTACCCACCAGCGGCACTGGAAGCCGGCACGGAAGGCACCGTGCTGGTAGACTACGATATTGATTATCAGGGCAATGTGGTGGCTACGCGGGTACTGCAGGGCATTGGCCACGGCTGTGATGAAGAAGCCTGTCGCCTGGCCCGCCTGCTCAAGTTCGACGTACCCAGGAATCGGAATATGAAAGTGACCTTTCACCAGAAGCTGCGGGTCCAGTTCAAAAAGCCGGTGC
>JBKJKS010000245.1:0-3299 GCA_046597295.1 Saprospiraceae bacterium | reverse complement strand
GCGCACCGCCATCGAAGCACCGGCCAAAGCTGCCGGCGCTTTCGCCAGTCAGCCGTTCGGTTATCGCCCCGATGCCATCCAAGGCATCCTGGATTTTCTGGCCGGCCGGGCCGGGGCGGATCCGGTCCAGGAAATCAATGGCCTGGCCCTGCTGAAAAAGCAGGACGAGATTGAATCCTTCAACCTGCAGATCCTCTGTCAGAACATCGAGGGGCGGATCATCGGGGAGCAAAGGCCCGCCGGTTTTGAGGTTATTCCCGCTTATTATGGTGAACACGAGGGACTGGAAGAGGAGATCCGCGATTTTTACCAAAAACAGCTGCAGCAACTGCCAGAGATCTACAGCCGCAAAACGGGACTGGTGGTCGCCGATATTTTCGACTTTGTGGCCAAAGCCCAATGCCTGATCGAGGAGGACCTGGTGACCCCCATTGGCCGGCGCTGCAGCATGGTCGACGATTTTTTGACCAATAAGTGGCAGGTCACCCACGATTTTCTGGATACCCTGGTCGACAGCCGGCTGCTGCGCAAGGAACTGCGGCTCGACGATTTTTACTACGAAATCAGCCACGATACGCTGCTCCCTGCCGTCATCGAATCACGCGATGGGCGGCGCAAACGCCAGCAGGCGGACGACGAGAAAGTCAAACTGCAAACCGAACTGGCGGAAGAGGCTACCCGCCGCGAACGGATGGAAGGCGAACTGCACACTGCGCGCATGAACCGCCGACTGGCCCGCCAAGTGGCCATCACCTCGTTCATCGCCCTGCTGGCCACCCTCGTGTTCGGCATCATCGTGGCGCGCAACTACACCGCTTCGGTGCGCAATGAACTTGCCCAGGCCGAGGAAAACGTTTACAACGAACAGTATGCGGCCGGACTGGCCGGCTACGATAACCTGGTCGGCGAGTCGCTGAAGTGCTGGCTGCTGCAGCAATTCCGGCCGCATAAGGATGTGGCCAAAGGGCGGGCCGATGCCCTGCGTTTTCAGCATCTCTACGGTGTCATCAACCAGGAATTTATGGCCAAAGGTGACTCCCTGTTTTTTCAAAAAAATGAGGACTACGCCGGCGCCCTGCGCTATTACCGGGCCGCGCAGGACTCCCTGCAACAGTACAAGTCCATCAATTACCAGTTCGAAGGCGGACGCAGGGATGGCGGCGCGGTTTGGCGGGTCAATCCCCTGCGCATCAAGGACCAGGAAACGACCCTCACCCAGCGCACCGAAAGCGCCCTGAAAACACTGGTCATCCAGTTCGACGTACGCCAGCGCGATGTGGAAACCTTCCTGGAAGCCCGCGCCTGGAACCAGGCCCTGCGCAGCCTTCGCGCGATGGAGCACCTCCTGCCCGACCGTCCCGCCGACCTGGATCGGTTGCAAACCAGCCTGCACCTGCACGATAAACCCGATGAATACGTACGGGTGGAAATCGAGCGATGTAAACGGCTGCTGGGGAAATAATTTTCTTTCCTCCGTTTTTCCAAATAGTCTTTGGTCGCTTTTTAATTTTCGAGCAAAAAAGGCGGGCAGGCAGCCCGAGGCATCACAATTTAGCTGTTTTTGACTGATCGGCACTTGCGCCTTAGAATATCGTTTGGTTTCGACCCCTTAAAAATCCTTTATTGCAAACTATCTTTGCCGCAGAAAATATTTGTCTGTTTAACCACCCGAACCGAGACATACCCAACATGGTGAAAATTTTGGTCAATGACGGCATCCACCCCGATGGTCTTCTTCTGCTGGAAGAGGCCGACTACCAGGTGGACGATACGAAAATATCCCAGGAAGACCTGGTCAACCGCATCGCCGACTATGACGTCCTGATCGTCCGTTCGGCCACTAAAGTGACCAAAGCGATCATTGAAGCCGGCAAGAACCTGAAGATCATTGCCCGGGGCGGGGTCGGCCTGGACAACATCGATCTCGAATACGCCCAGAGCAAGGGCATTCAGGTCTATAACACGCCGATGGCTTCTTCGCGGGCCGTGGCGGAATTGGCCGTGGGGCACATGTTTTCCCTCGCCCGCATGCTGCACCGCAGCAACCGGGAAATGGCTACGGGCGGCGATTTTAAGAAATTAAAAAAAGCCTACGAGACCGGCTTCCAGATCAAGGGCAAGACCCTCGGCATCGTCGGTTTTGGCCGCATCGGGCAGGAAGTGGCGAAAATGGCCCTCGGTCTGGGCATGACCGTGCGCGCCCACGATCCCTACGTACAGGAAGCCGATATTATGATCCAGCTCAACGACTCCGCCGACGTACGTTTCGGGGTGAAGATCCGCACCGAGTCGCTCGATAAAATCCTGAAGGATGCGGATTTCATCACCTTTCACATCCCGGGCTCGGGCCAGCCGTCGATCACGGCCACCGAGATCGCCAGGATGAAAACCGGCGTTTTCCTGATCAATACGGCCCGCGGCGGCGTGATCGACGAGGAAGCACTGGTGGCAGCCCTCGACAGCGGTAAAGTAGCCGGTGTCGGGCTCGATGTTTTCGAGAACGAACCGACCCCGCGCGAAAGCTTGCTCAAAAACCCCAACGTCAGCTGTACGCCGCATATCGGCGCCAGCACGGTGGAGGCGCAATCCTACATCGGGATGGAGCTGGCGGACAAGATCATTTCATTTTTCGGCGACGACAAGTAAGCCAGCGCATTATCCGCCTTAAATCCCTGCCCGGCTTGTCGCGTTATCAGCGGCGAGCCGGGTTTGTTTTTGCCACAACCGTACGACCATGTCCATCCTCCGCATTGCCATCCAGAAATCCGGCCGCCTGTTCGAAGATTCCACCGCCTTGCTGCGCGATGCCGGTATCAGCTTTGGCAGCAGCCCCAACCGCCTGCTGCGGGCGCCCGCCGCTAATTTTCCCCTCGAAATCATTTATTTGCGCGACGACGATATTCCCGATTACGTGGAAGGCGGCGTGGTGGATGCCGGCATTGTTGGCGAAAACGTACTGCTGGAGAAAGCCAAAACCGTCCGCTTAGTGGAGCGATTAGGTTTTGGTAAATGCCGGATGAGCATCGCTTTGCCCAAAAACGCCCCCTACGAGGGCGTCCACAGCCTGGCCGGCTGGCGCATAGCGACCAGTTATGTGCGCATTCTGGAGAATTTCCTGGCCCAAAAAAACGTGGCGGCCGATATCCACGAGATCAGCGGTGCCGTAGAGATAACCCCCTCGCTGGGCTTGGCCGACGCCATTTTCGATATCGTCGGCACGGGCAGTACGCTGCTGGCCAACGGTCTGCGCGAAGTGGAAACAGTGCTGGAATCGGAGGCGCTGCTGGTCGCCCATCCCG